>JAJTBH010000245.1 GCA_021287005.1 Anaerolineae bacterium | reverse complement strand
AAAATCTGCATGCCTTGCGCGCGGCTGTGAATTAATTCACTTTTTTCTTCAAATCATAAAACATTAATTATCAGGTCGGGTTTTTATAACTTCGACCTGATTTTGTTTCACTGTCAGATAAAGGGAGAGGTACGACAAAACTGAATATCCCTGATGGGCGTAATTATGAAAATTTATATTCAAATTGTTGCATCTAATCCCGTTTTTGTTTATCATTAATATGACAGCTTTTCCTTATGCTTTTATCGGATTGATAGTGGGTTTTGAATACCATAAGGGGAATTTATGGAGATGGATACGTCAGGCAAAGAGTCGGATGGGTGGGGCGACGTGGATGTAATAGAGGGTGATGCCGCCCATAAAAGAGTTAATAATAAGGAAAATTACGAATTCTATCGAAAATTGTTTGAGACGATGGCGCAGGGGGTTGTATATCAGGATAGGCACGGCGCGATTATCCTGGCCAACAAAGCAGCAGAAGAAATCCTTGGTTTAAGCATGGAAGAAATGCGCGGACTAAAAGCCATTGACCCACATTGGCGAAGCATTCACGCAGACGGCTCGGATTTTCCGGGCAGCGAACACCCTGCCATGCTGGCGTTAAAAACCGGCGAAGTGGTTAAAGATGTCATTATGGGGGTTCATAATCCGAAAGAAAACAGTTACCGCTGGATTTTGGTTTCAGCCGTCCCTGAATTTAAACCGAAACGAAAAAAGCCTTTTCGGGTGTATGCAACTTTTACCGATATTACTGAAATTAAAGCTGCGCGTGAAGCCCTGACTGAAAGTGAAAAAAAATATCGTCAACTGGTTGAGGAACTCGAACAGCGTGTTCTAATCCGCACTGCGGAAATGCAGGATTTATATGACCACGCGCCCAATGGTTACCACTCTCTTGATAAAAATGGGATAATTATCATGATCAACCAAACCGAGTTGGATTGGTTGGGCTATTCACAAGAAGAACTGGTAGGGAAGAAAAAGATTTTTGAATTGTTTACGCCGCAAAGCCAGAAAAATTTTCAACGAAATTTTCCAACCTTTATGTCTCAGGGTTGGATTAAAGATCTTGAATTTGACATTATACGTAAGGACGGCAGTATTTTACCCGTTTTATTAAACGGTACAGCCATTTATGATGCCGACGGCAACTATATGATGAGCCGTTCAACCATTTTTGATATTACCCGGCGCAAACAGGCTGAAGAAGCTTTGCGTCGTTCCGAAGCGGATCTTCGTGAAAGCCGCGATGCGCTTAACCTGGCAAATGTTTTTCTCGAAAAAGCAGCGCGCCTGAAGGATGAATTTCTGGCCAGTATGAGCCATGAATTACGCACCCCTTTGACGGGAATCCTGGGGTTATCTGAAGCACTTTTATTAAACACCTACGGTACCCTTACTGAAAAACAGTTAATTGCGGTTAAAAACATAAAAAACAGTGGTCAACATCTTTTGGAATTGATTAATGACATTCTGGATCTGTCAAAAATAGAAGCCGGCAAAATGGATATGCAATTTGAAGTTTGTTCCCTGGCGGTGATTTGCAGATCCAGTATGCAGCTTGCCAAAGGCATGGCGCAACATAAAAACCAATCGATATCATTTAGCATGGAACCTGAATCCATCGGCGTTATGGCTGATCCCCGCAGGTTAAAACAGATGTTGATAAATTTATTAAGTAATGCCATTAAATTCACGCCCGAATACGGTTCACTCGGTTTGCAAGTAAAAAAGCTGGAGTGTGAAAATGTTGTCAGGTTAACCGTTTGGGATAAAGGTATCGGAATCAAAGAAGAAGATCTATCACGCCTTTTTCAACCTTTTGTTCAGCTCGACAGCAGTCTTTCACGTCAGCAATCCGGCACGGGGCTGGGCTTGTCATTGGTAAAGAGAATGGTTGAACTACACCAGGGCAGGTTGGAAGTTGAGAGTGAGGTTGGCATAGGCAGTCGCTTTAGCCTTGTCTTACCCAGTTTGGATGCCGAAATGTCGGAGGTAAATATCATCGAAGCGGAAGAAAGCGGCGGCCATGTTCGCCGATTTCTAACGGTTGAAGATAATCCTCTGGATATGGAATATATCACGCGTTATTTGAGCGAAATGGGAATTAAAAATCTGATTGTCCCCAAAGGCGAAAATGTGGTTGATCTGGCCATCCGGATTAAACCGGATGCCATCTTACTTGATCTTAACTTACCCGATAGACCGGGCTTTGAAATTTTAACGGAATTAAAAGCCAACCCTTTAACGCGTTCCATACCGGTTATTATCAGTTCAATTTCCGAAGAGCGCGAAACTGCCGTTACCCTGGGGGCTAGCGGTTATCTTGTAAAACCTTTCTCCATTTTGGAATTGCGAAGCGAGTTGTTCCGATTAAGTATGCATTCACTGGTTAATGAATCGTTGATCTGGATGGCGCCTGACGCCCCCCTGCCGCTGGTATTAATTGTTGAAGATAATGAAATAACCCGAACGACAATTTCGGATTACCTTAAAACTAAAAACTTTAATATAGTAGCCGCTGAAGGTGGTTTGCAGGCAATAAATTTACTTGCCTCAGTTCATCCGGATATTATCCTGATGGATATTCAAATGCCCGGCATGGATGGCCTGGAAACCATTCGCCGAATTCGGGGATTCACGAATCCGTTGATATCAAATGTGCCCATCATAGCAGTTACGGCACTGGCTATGGTCGGTGACCAGGAACAATGTCTTTCTGCCGGCGCCAATGATTATTTGAGCAAACCGGTTCAATTAACCGGCCTGGTTAATCGAATTAAACAAAACCTTTCCAAAAGAAACCTGGAAACTACGTTGAATAAAGAAAAATAAAGTGACTCGAGAACGATGCGGGTTGGGATTGGATTGGCTCGATTGGATTCTGCCGAAATCGGATTGCTGAGTAAATTGGATGGCGACCCCAAAGCCGGTGCATCCGTCAGAAGGTGCTATTAAAAGTTCGTTTTTAAGGAAGCGCCCAACCCGGCTGGCAGCCTGAGCGTGTGAATCTTACTATTTTTGGTAAAAAACCGGCCGAGTTTTTATTCATAGGCCAGTGCTTCACGAATGGTGAGGCGGGCTGCGCCACGCGCCGGTACAATGCTGGCAACCACGGCCAGCAGCATTTCAACGACCATCCACAATACAAACCCGGTAATATTAAAAGTGAAAGCGGAAACCGAATCAAACAGCGATTTACTGATAACGTTCCAGAGCAGGGTGCTGATGGGAAAAGCCAGTAATGAGCCTAATGCCCAACTGATTAACCCGATTACCAATCCTTCCACAATCACCAGGCGCATGACTTCGCCGTCCGAAGCGCCGATGGCGCGCATTACGGCAAATTCTCGGGTGCGGTCCATAACGTTCATGGTCAGGGTTCCGGTCAGCCCAATTGAACCGACAATGGCCGCCAGGGTGGCCATAATCAACAAAAAGATGATCAAGACGTTTAATCCACTGGACGCAGATTCAAGCAGCGATTGCCCTGCGCTGACATTTGAAACCCGATATCCGGCATTGTTAAAATACGCTTCCAATTCATGCCCCAGGTTTTTTTGCTGCTGGAGGGTCATGTGGGGTGTGCCCGACATGATGCGAAAAGAGGCCGCCTGTAACTCGGTATGCGTGATTTGAGAAAGATAATCGTAGGAGGTATATCCCATGAAGCCGCTGGTTTTACCGGCAAACTGGAAAAAACCAATCACAACACAATCAACCTTTTTGCCATAAACTCGCAGGCGTATGGTGTCGCCTACTTTTAAGTCGGGGAATCGGCTTTTAAAATTATCGTTTAAGACGATCGCGTTTTGATCGCCGGCCACCAGCCAGCGCCCTTCCAGAATCATGGGCTGAATTAATTGACTGTAGACCGGTGGAGCCAGTAAATTAACACTCTCACCGGGTTTGTCGCCCTCAAGCATCAATTCGGCGCGAGCTCCGGCCCAACCCTCAACCATTTTAATATTGGGGTAATTAACAAGCATGTTGTTGATTTCTTCAATATGGTGCGGCTGGCTGAAATCCAGGCTGACATCGGCGGTAAAATAACGACTTAATTTGCTGATGAATGCGTTCATTGAAGTCTGTACGTTAAATGTAGCAATGAACATGGCGCCGCCCAGAGTGAGCGTGGTAAGAGTTAAAATCAAACGCGATTTTTTGCGGAAAGTGTTACGCAAGGAGATCAGTAAGGGACGCGACAACCCCTGCAACCTTTTGGAAAACCTGTCAAACCAGTTGCCCTGATTTTCCTGGGTTTTGTTGGATGGTCCGTTCATGGCATCCTGCACGGTGATTCTTGAGCCGTGTAAAATGGGTATAAAGCCGGCCACCTGGGGAACGATGATGGCAATAAAAATTTGCGCCACAACGGATATCGGCACTTCACGAAAGCCCATGGGCACAAAGTTGATTTGCGCTGCGAAAAATTCAAGTAAACCGTATGCCACACGACCGGAGAGGGGCAGGGCGATGAGCAGGGAAATCACACTGTAAACCAGAATCAGGGTCATGTAAATGAACATGATTTGTGTACTGCGCCCGCCCAGAGTCTTAATAATGCCAATCTGTTCAATTTGCTGGCTGAAAAGCGCCGAGAGTGTATTGGTGATTAAAAAACCGCTGAGGAACACTACCAGCAGGCCTAAAATGATCAAAATACCGCTCATGGCTTCAATGTATGTTACATTGGGATGCTCGCTGGTTTTACGAACTGAAAAATAATTAATCGACTGGTTGTTATCTTCAAATTTATTACTGACCAGGCGCGCTACATCAAAAATATGGTTGGTATCCTCACCATTTTCTGCTACGCGGGCATAGAGCATATTGGCTTTTTCGGTTTGCCCCAACCATTCCAGGGTATCAAAGGTGATATACCCCTGGAGATTGGCAGCAAAAAAACCGCCGCCGGTTCCCGCGCCGATCGCTTCATCCATAACCAGGCCGGTGATGGGCAGCTTTTTAAGTTTACCATCCGGTAATTTAACTTCAATCGATTGACCCACCGATGAATGAATATCGCCGAATTTGTGTTGGTCGAAAACGATTTCTTTGTCTTTGGGTGGCCATTCGCCTGTTATGGGGATAACCTGGTTGATATTTGATTTGGCAAAATCCGGAATTGCTTTAACGGTAATCGTCGTCCAGCCTTCTTCGCCGCCCGTCACTTCAGATGGCAGGCGCACCTGCAAAGTAAATACCTTTGCGGATTCGGCTGTGGATATCTCAGGCATGCGTTTGATCGTATCGCTGAAGTCGGAATTAAAATCGGAAGCCGAGACAATGATATTGGCCGGAGAAATCTCTTTATAACTGCTGCGCATGTCCTCGGTAAGGATGAAATATATCGAGATAATTAATCCGGCGGCAAATACACCGACCGTAATGGATGCGATGACCAGTAAAGATCGAACTTTGTTACTCCATAAATCGGCCAGAACTTTGTTCCAACGCGGTCTGAGACCTGTCATTCTTCCTCCTCAGGATAATAACCGTCATCAGCACCTGAAGATGCGCTGTCCCGGGCGATGGCGCCATCCACCAGGTCAATCCGACGTGATAGACGGCTGACGATGGAGAGATCATGAGAGACCATGATGATTAACTTGCCCCTGTCTGCCAAATCGTGAAAAATATGATAGATTACTTCAGATGTGGTTGAGTCGAGCCGGCCGGTGGGTTCATCCGCCACGATGATAGCCGGGTCATTTGCCAGTGCGCGGGCAATGGCCACGCGCTGCTGCTGGCCGCCTGAAATGGCCGATGGCAGTTTCAGGGCGTGCTCTTCCAACTCCACCTGGCGTAATAAATCCATGGCAAATTCACGACTCTGGTTGTGGTTATAATTGCCACACAGGTCAATGGGTAACATCACGTTATCCAACAGGGTCAGGGTGGGCATGAGGCGATTGGTTTGAAAAACGATACCCACATTTCTGCCGCGCCAGATGGCCATTTGATTTTCGGATAAGGTTTTAATTGAAATACCACCGATATT
>JAJTBH010000244.1 GCA_021287005.1 Anaerolineae bacterium | reverse complement strand
AACCGGTGGTTATATTAATAAGATGAGCGGCGGCGATTGGCAGGCGGCGGGGGTCGATAACGAGTTGAGCCTGGTTTCACCGCTGCCAGCAGTACTTAATAATCCGGATTTATTAAACAGGAAGGTATTCAATGATCGCAGCTTTACAGGGTGACATCTGGTTTGTGGCTGAAGACAGCCTTGTGGTTAAAGTTGGCGGAATGGGACTAAAGGTTTTTGCCCCGGCGCCGCTGATTAAACAACAACATGCCGGCGACCCGATCACACTGTTTACCTACCTGGTCGTTCGTGAAGACGCTCTGACCCTGTTTGGTTTTGAAAGCGAAGCCGAACGCGATTTTTTCATTTTATTGTTGGGTGTCAATGGTGTTGGCCCACGCATTGCCCTTTCCATCCTGTCAACCCTCACCCTGGATGCCATCCGTCGCGCCGTGTTAAGCGAACAGGCCGACATTTTCAGCCGCGTCCCGGGCGTAGGCAAAAAGAACGCCCAGAAAATCCTTTTACATCTGCAAGGCAAAGTGGGTGATGCCGGCACGAGCGGATTGGTAAACTTTGAGGATGTAGACGGCAGCGTGATCGAAGCCCTCACCGCCCTGGGATACAGCGTGGTCGAGGCGCAAACGGCCCTGCAATCCTTACCTAAAGACGCGCCGCGCGATACCGAATCGCGTCTGCGCCTGGCGCTGCAATACTTTTTCAGTTAATCGACCGGAAGCGTGAAATAAAACGTGCTGCCCTGATTGACGATGCTCTGCAAAATGCCGATGCGGCCGTGATGCAGGTCAATCAAAGAGCGGCTGATGGAAAGCCCCAGGCCCGACCCGCCCGCATGGCGCACCTGGCTTGAATCGACCTGCGTAAAAGCTTGAAAGAGTTTTTTCTGATTTTCAGGTGTGATCCCCATCCCCGTATCGGTTACCGTCACCCAGGCTTCTTTTTTGCCGTCCACCGCATTGGTTACCCAGGCTTTAACCGTCACCGTGCCCATTTCCGTAAATTTAACGGCATTGGAAAGCAGGTTAATCAAAACCTGCCGGATGCGTATGGCATCCGCATTAATAACCGGCAAATGTTCCTTCACCTCCTGGCGGATGGTGATGGGTTTGTTCTTGATCAAACCGCGTGTACTGGAAATAGCCGAGTTAATTACATCTTCCAGACTTATGGGCGCCAGAGCCAGCTCCATTTTTCCGGCCTCAATTTTGGACAAATCCAAAACATCGTTAATTAAACTGAGTAAAAGCTGGCCCGATTCATAAATCGCGGTCAGGTCATGCTGCTGCAAATCGGTTACCGGTCCGTCTATACCTTTTAAAATCACCTGCGAAAAACCGATGATCGAATTTAACGGGCTGCGTAATTCATGGCTCATCGTTGCCAGGAACTGGCTTTTCAGTCGGTCCACCTCTTTGATGTCATTTAACGCTTTTTGCGTTAACTCATGGGCATGTTCGTTTTCAATGGCAATCGACATCTGGTCCACCAGCGGCGGAAAGAGGCGCATATCGCGGTTGGAAAAATGATAAGAGCGCTCACCAATCAACAACATCACCCCCAATTGACGTTTACTGGCCCATAGAGGCAGCATCGCCAGCGACACGATCCCATTTTTAATCAAAGCCGACCTCAAGTCTTCACCCATCGGGGCAAACCTTACTTCATCATAAAAGACAGGGTCCACTTTTTGAAAATCGGGTATAAATTCCGGCAAACAAATTTCCTTCAAATCGGGTTTCCAGCCGCCGTTATAAAGAACTTTATCCGAATGCCAGACGGCACAGGGTTTAAGCCCCGTGATCTGCCCAGTGTCGTTATTTTCAAACAACACCAGTATGGAATGTTGAATCTGCGGCGGCGACAGATGTTTTGAAAGGGAAGCCAGCATGTCATTGTTCCCGCTCGATAATGCCAGTTGGTGGCTGGCCTGATACAAATTTTCAGTTTCATCCAGCGAGGCCTGTAATTGATCCATCAAACCTTCGCGAATGATGGTATTCGAAAGCGCATCGGCTGCCACTTTAAGGATATCAATTTCTTCTTTTTGCCAGGTCCGAACAGCGCCATATTGTTCGACAGAGATATAACTGCGCCAGAGACTCTTGCCGGGTACGGTCAGGAACAAAAAACTGCCCAAAGATTTACCGCCGTCTTCAAACCGGCCATAAAGAGCGCCACTCAACCAGCCTTTTTCAGGGGCGTTCTCCTGCGCCGGCAGTCTGGAAAGCGAAACCTGATAATCAACCAGGGGCGGCAGGCTGCCGGTTAATGTGGCTGCCGGCCAGTGTTTGATGATCTTCCAATGGTTTTCATCGCCGGCCTCAAAATATTGAACATAAACCACCCGGCTGCAATCCGCCGCCTGCCCGACCAGTTCGAGAAATTGCGGCAGCATCTGCGTGCCGCCCTGGCTGAGCAAGGCCACCGCCCGGGCAATGTTGGCCTGATACCGTTCACGAATTTCAATGGCCAACAGCGCCTGTCTGATTTCTTGAAACAGGCTTACATTTTCAAGCGCCGCACTGACCTGCGCCGCGATGGTTGATAACAATTCCAGGTGAATAAAATTAAACGCCTGCGTATCTTCATAATTTAGCAGAATGATGGCGCCCACCGGACGATCACCGGCCAGCATGGGCACCGCCATCACGGCAGCCGGAAAAATATCCGGAAGGCTGATTTTATATCCATCATATTCTTCCGTGCTGGCGCCGGTTAATAAAAGCGGTTCTTTTTCGGTTGTCACATAACGCACCACACTGCCGGCAAAGTCGTTTTTATATTGCTCCGTCAACACCAATCCGTTTTTTGCCACAAAAGGAAAACTGATTTCTTTATCCTGCGTATAACGTGCAATTATTAAATTGCGGTTGTCAATCATTTCTCCCAGCATGTCAAAAATGAAGTTAAATACTTCAGCATGTGAAGATAAGCGCCCCAATTGTTGGCCGATCTTGGAAAGTTTGCTCAAGTCCTGGTTGCGGCGCAAAATTTCCCCTTCCGCACGCGCCCTGTCCTGGGTTTCCTGTTCCAATACCGCTTTTAATAAAAGTTTTTCAAGGGTGGCGGTTAACTGGGTCACAACCCCTTTAACCAGCAAAACTTCACTCGCGCTCCAGGTGCGCGCCTCGCCCTGCGCTTCAACCTCCACCAATCCACTGCCGTAATTGCCAAAATCAAACGGAATAGCCATCACAGCCGGGTCGCCGCCTTCCACCCGATCGAGATGGTCCATCGCGCTTTTCCGGCCGGCGGCGCTCCAATAAGCGGCCGCCAGTTCGATCCGGCCGTGATCCCATGAAATGCCCGTGCGCCGGTTTAACTCTTCGTTGATGCCGCTGATTTCTCCGGCCTCAACCCGGTTTTCCTGCGGGAGCGAATTTTCATCTTCGGAACCCAGGATAATCTGGTTAAACCCGCGCCAGCCGATCAATTGATTGCTTTCATCGAACAATTCAAACAGGTTTATTTTTCCGGGAACTTCTTCGTTCTGCGACGATAGAAAAACCGCCCGCACCTCGGCCGGATAGCGGCCGCTTTTCAGGGATTCTTTAATTTTAAGTGTGCTTTCGGGCAAAAGCCGAAAATCAAATAACGATTGGCCGATCACCTGATCCGGATTTATCCCCAGGCAAAGAATAACCTCGGGGCTGCAAGCGGTATAAATCCCGTCAAGGTTACACTCCCACGTCCACAGTGGCAGCATACCCGGAGTGTCGGAAAAAAGGATGGGAATATTCATTATCAGGAATCTTGTTCGCTGCGGTGCAGGATAATTTGAACGCGCTCCACATTTAACGCCTCGCGCAGCCCTTCAACGGCTTTTTTTAATGCATCGTCAAAATCGGAGGCTGTATTTAACTGTTGGCTGATTTCCAAAATTTTCTGGTAAATTGCAGGATCGACTTCTGCATTCATAGGTTTTTCGTCCTTGATGTTTTAACTCCATTCCCAGACTTCTCCCCCACTCAGGATACGGGTAATTTGACCTATAAAACGATCCGGTTCTATAGGTTTTCCGATAAAACCATTAAAACCGGCTTGCCGGGCTTTTTTCATCTGCTCCGGGCTGGCTTCGGCGGTAATGGCAACAACAAGGGTTTTTGTATGTTTTTCGGACTGGCGAATTTTTTCAAATGCGGAATATCCGTCTTCATAGGGCAGACGAATATCCATTAAGATCAAATCGATTTTTTCAAGGGATTCCAACGTTTCAACCAGTTGTTTGCCGGTGGTTTTCCATTCACAGTTAATCCCCAGGCTGCCCAGTATGCGCGAGATTAACACATAATTTAACACATTATCTTCAACCACCAGCACAAATTTATCTTTTAGCTCCCGTGCGGGACTATCTGCTGACATGGACATCACCTGTTTTAATAATCTAAATTCGACCTTTAATGATTATAAGTTAAAGTCGACCATTTAATACAACAGATAAAAGGGTTTTATAAAATCCCTTCCAGTACGGCGCGAATATCCAGGTCGGGGGTGATGGGAAGGATTTCCTCACCGGCGTCGATAATTAATAAATAACTGCCGGTGTCGTTATCCAGTTGAATGCGGGCCGGGATGAGGTGATTTTGAGACATCAGGCGTACGGAATCGCCGCTGTGTAACTCATGTTCGCTTTCGCGAATAACCCAATGTCCCGAATTATTAATATATAAGTGGTCCATAAAGCACCTGCCATTTAATTAATCCTGCCGATTTCAAGCGAACGGTCGTTGGAAGGGCCATAGATGCGGACATAAAGCGTGTCTATGCGGGTTTCGATTATTTTTCCGGGGTGTTGATCCAATTCGGGCAGCGATGATTTAATCCAGGCTTCAAGTTCATCCGCCTTAACGCCGTCAATGGGCAGCCGGGTGATGATCTCAAGAAAATTGAGGGTCTGTTCATCGGAAGGTTTGTTTGATTGCGCAAAATTGGTATCGATTAAATTAATGTTTTTTCGATCCGACGAAAAAACATGTACGGTCATCGAATAATCCGGCGTGACCTGCTCACAGGCATAATGATAATAAACACCCTTATAACGTTCCTCTTTATCCAAACAGGCCAGGTTATTATTGCTCAGGTAAGCCAGCGTTTTATCCGTGTTTAAACCGGGAATGAACGATTTTTCGGACAGAAAAGTAACCGGCGTAATCTTCAACGGAATGTCCACATCGCCGCGTGCTGAGATTAAAAAACCGAAAAAATAAACCAGACCTCCCACAATCAACACCAGTGTCACGGCAGCCAGGGAGATAACCGTAATATTCAGACGTTTATTCATAGTCCCAATTATACCTGAGGTTCGTTAACATTTTATGAAGTAGATAAACAAGCAATACAGAGGAAAGATAAGAAATTATTAATATCTGGAGAAATATTAATAATATCCATCCAAAAACCATTCAGGGGTTTTATTTTGGTTCGGATGGACAATTTTCTCCTTGCGTTTTTTACCACTTCAACTGATCAAAATAACCCTATTCACAAGTACAGGATTCACTAATGGCTTCCCAACACGTTATAATATAAATGAGGTTAACCAATGGATTTACAAACTTTGCTCAAACAAAAACGAGAATTGATCCTGGAAACCGCGGCGCGTTATGGCGCTTATGAAGTGCGGGTCTTCGGTTCGGTGTCGCGTGGCGAAGCAGATGAAGACAGTGATATTGATCTGTTGGTAAAACTCGAACCAGGGCGCAGTCTGATGGACCTGGGCGGCTTACTTTATGATTTACAAAATTTATTAAGAACCAAAGTCGATGTAGTCACTGAAAAAGGATTACGGCCCCGCATCCGGGAGCAGGTCTTACGCGAGGCGGTTCCATTATGAGAAGTGATCGTGAGCGGTTTATCGACGCCATGGAATCCATCGAAAAGATTAAACGCTACATACCACCTGGCAGACATTCGAAACAAATGAACTGCTTCAGGTATGGGTCGTACGCCACTTACAGATCATTGGCGAAGCTGCCAGTCGCGTATCAATAGAAACGCAAAGCGATTTTCCGA
>JAJTBH010000243.1 GCA_021287005.1 Anaerolineae bacterium | reverse complement strand
CCATTATTTGATTACTGAAAAAGAGTTAGGAATCAGTTTAATTATCTGGTAAAATAACGAGGTTATTTAAAGAAAGAAGGTTAGATGAAATCCGCCAATTGTGCATTACTGTTTGACGTTGATGGAACCATGGTAGATAACATGTCTGCTCACCTTCAGGCATGGAAAAAATATTTAAAAATGCTCGGCTTAAATGAAAAAGAAGAAGATATTTCCAGAAATATTTCCGGTAGAACCACATTTGAAGTATTCCAGTTGTATCTGGGTAATGAACTTTCACAGGATCAGCTTCTAAATCACCACAAACAAAAAGAAGCGATTTATAAAGACATTTATGCTTCTTCAATTCAAGAAATCCCCGGGTTAACAACTTTTCTCAAGCAGGCTGTTCGGTTAAATTTGCCCATGGCAATTACCTCTGCCGGCGGGATGGATATCATTGAGTTTGTGATTAACAATATCGGTGTCGCCGGATATTTTGACACAATTGTGAGTGGTGAAGATGTCGCCCGCGGAAAACCGGATCCCGAAATTTTCTTAAAGGCTGCTCAACGATTAAATGTTGAGCCACAAAATTGCCTGGTTTTTGAAGATTCACAGCCCGGGCTTCAAGGTGTTTACAATGCCGGGATGAAGGCCGTTGCCATTTCAACCAGTTACTCACATGATGAACTGGCGCAACACCCGGCTGTGATAAAAGTGATTGACGATTATCATAACCTGAATATTGAATCATTACTGGAGCAGATTTGTTGTGGATGTTGAAAATCAAGCGAATGAAATTTCGATCGATTGATTTTCATTTCAGCCCAATATATAATGAAAAACAGGTGCTTAACAATTAATTATCGAATGGTTTAATTTTTGAGAATAAAAATATTAAAGAGGTGAATGAATGGATCGTGTTGATGAATTACAGAAGTTGATGGAAGAAACCGCCAGCGGACTCTCTGCAATGGAAAAACAACATCAAGGAAACTGGGCAGGCTGGATCATTTATTTATTGGAAGCGTTGGATGAAACGGCATCGAATAGTGGTTCCAAAAACGATTATGAATTTACTCTGGCCGGTTTGCAGGATTCAATTGCGACTCGTTTAACCAACGGCCATTGGTAATCCTTTTATAAATATGTAATACACGCCAGAACGATACGGCAGCCATACCATGTGCGAAAATTGCAAATAATGGAGGAGTCTCCATTGTGTAATAAACCCAGCACTGGCGTGTTGTTCCCCATAGTTCCAGGAAAAATCCCAACCCCGACCCGGCAATAAAAACCAGAATGATTTGACGATGCCGGGGAGGGGTCATGATTAAAAATGCACAAAAGATTAGCGCAATTATTGTTAAAGATTTATCAAATGTAAATCGTACAAAATAAAGCATTAATCCATAAAAGATTACAAAGGTTACCCAGTAAATGGTTTTAAAAACTCTTTCTGGGATCCTTGAAGATAATTTCTCCAACAGTTGATATAAACGATCAATACTTAAGCTTGCGATAGCCCAGGCGGGAATGATCCATAAAGGGGGGCGTTCGTTGGTGTAGTATGTCCATAACAATGTTTGAGTTCCCCAGCTCTCAATAACCAGTCCACCGGCCAGACCAATGATTGTAATGGGTAAATCTTTTTTAATATCTGCATTGATCATAATTAATAAGGTCATGACCAGGAAAATACCCAACAGCAACCAATCAAACTGCACCCAGAAGGGCAGCGTTGGATCATAAGTCTCCAGGTAAGCAAATAACAAAGGTGACCAGACATAAGCAATTAACCCGATTAACGCCAAAAACCCACTCAATAAAAAATAACTGGAGCGGGTAAAAACAAAGTGGGACCGGAGGGTGGAAGGTGATTCCACGCGAGATTGATCGATATCCATGATTATTATTTGGTCAGGCGTTGGCGTTCAACCTGGAAGATGCGTTGAAAAATGGCGATGGTCGTAGCATAGGTTGAATCCATACCAAAATATGATAAAGTGCCGGCTCCCAGATTTTTTCCTTTACTGAGTGGGTTATCCGAGACGTAATGCAAGACGCCTACATCAAATGGAACACCATATAAATTGACGATTTCGTCAATCGGATGCCGTTTTGGACGGTACATCTCAAATATTGCCGAGAGATAAGCGCCGGCTTCCATTTCAATATCGCTATAACCTTCTTTATAAAATACATCCATGAAATCTGCATTTTGCAGAAAAGTGCCGCGTACAGTGACGGCCTTTTGATTGTCCAATACGGAGCCATAAATTAAATATGGTTGTACGTTAAGCGCATTAAATGTATTCTGGAATAAATATGTGTTGTGCGAATATTCATCATGAACTACATTGGGGATCATGATGTCACCGTGTTTGCCGTTCAGCGAAGCGGCTTTACCCATCACATAAACGCCCAGGATGGGACTGATGTACTCCGCCAGTTTGGTCAGAATGTTATAAGCGGAAAGTCCCAGAGGATAATCAATGTTTAAAATAAGAGCATTGCTGCGTTTTAAGAAGGATAAATCACCATGATTCAAACGTGGGTCAATATGGGCCGGGTCGACTTTCGATAAATCAATGACCTGGGCGTCAACTTCGAAAACATGTTCACTAGGAATGCGTGTTATGCCGTGGGCGCTTTCCCAGTCTTTTTGGGCTTCGATTAAATCCTTGCCTTCATTGGTCTGCTGGTATTTTTTTAACACATAATAAAGCAGGTTTTCCAGGCTCGAAGGTACGTTACGGGTTTGAATATCGTGCCATTCGTCAAGCAGTTGTTTATTTTCGGCCTGTTCCAGAAAATTCATTAATCGCGTTTGCTGTTGCAAGGCAAAACCCGCGATCAGGTTGGTTGGGCTGTGAGTATTGCTGGATATAAAATAAACCGGTCGTTCGCATAAATCTGGGCAGGCGTATTCAATATTTCGCCACCAGGCCAGTGTGGAGCGCCAGTATTCGCTTAACGAACCGCTTAATAACCGTACTCGTAAATCACAGGGGGTGGATGCGATGATTAAAAGATTTTTGACAAATTGATCCTGCCAGATAACTTTTAATCTTTGTAAATCCTCAACGGACATTTGCAGTTCAACAGCCAATTGCGAAAACAAATCAGGGTTATGATCCACCAGGCTAACATCAATTTCCTGGGTAATGCGAGACAAAAGCAAGTTTAGTTTGTTCCACTCAATCTGGTAAGCGGTTAATACGGGAATTAGATCTTCAATATCTGAACGACTGCCGATGTAACAGGCCAAAGAATCTTTTCCATCAAAAAAACAGCGCCGACGCCGGGCACGAGCCGAAACTTTTTGCCAGGATTCCACGTCGGTATAACCATGTTCGGAAAAAACTTTGGCGCTGTGACCGAGAATGACGGTATGTACCGTTGAAATACAATCCGGCAAACGTAAAGTAGCGTAAATGAAAGCGGATAAATCCGGCGACTGACTGCGCGCGCCGTGGTGAAGTGGCGAATTAATGTTGGTGTGAATTTCTTCAAATGCGCGAATCTGAACATCGGCTGTGGTACGTAAGAGTGAATATAAGGTTTGTAAATAGAGATCAATTTGTTTTGAAGCCGATTCGGGTGTTGTTCTTTCCATAATAAGTTGTTGTTTATCCCTGTAAATTTAATATGGTAATGTTTTGCCTTTATTGTAGCCTTGAAGGTGAACAAATATCAAGTTAAAGGCAAAATAAAATATCTCGACAGCGCCATTTTTATCCGAGTATAATTTGTAACATATGATAAACACCATCCTTTTTTGTGTGAGGCGTCAATGAATATTTATTTTTCATGTTCGATTACCGGTGGGCGAAATGAGCAACAAATTTATGAAGTAATCGTTCAACACCTGTTATCTCTTGGCGCAATTGTTCCTACGGCTTCTTTGGCCGATATTAATGTACTTGAAGAAGAGAAAGTTGTCGGTCCGGTAGACGTATTTGAACGCGATACACAATGGGTTTTAGCCTGTGATGCCGTTATTGCTGAAGTATCCACGCCGTCACATGGCGTCGGGTATGAAATTGCCCTGGCACTGGATTCAGGCAAACCGGTATTATGTTGTTACCAATCCGGGAAAACTGTTTCCAAAATGATTACAGGCAACACGCGTAATAATATTCGGGTAATAACTTATGCGAGCGTTGAGGAACTTCTTGAGCAAATTGACCGGTTTTTGGAAGACTTTTTAAAATGATATTCAGAAAAAAGCCTTTTTTACGATACTTTAACTGATGGTTTGTGTGGTTTTAATTTAAGATATAGAATAAAAGAAATGTCCAGAAAGTTTTTGGATCAAAATTATGAATCGTTTATATCAGTCATTTTTTAATCGGCGTAACGACAGGGATGAAACCACCATTCAAGGTTTACCCTGGTTAACGTCGCCTTCCATATGGCTGTATATTCGAAAATTTATAGACCCAAAAACAGGGCGGCTAAAATCGGATGGTCAGATATTGCCCGACGAAGAACGCCGGACCACAGATATTAAAATGAAATGGGCGGCAGGCGCACTGGACGGAGTTTTTGGTCACCATGCCGAAGCAAACCATGATCCGGTACTGGCGCAAAAAATTTCTGCTTTGGTGGTGGAAATTGCCAATTCGGATGATGATCATGCCAAGATCGAACTATATAAATTATTATTACGTGACGATTTGCTGGCTTATGTTGATCTGGCTATAAAAAATATTATCCATTCAGATATTCAACCGTTTCCCTTATTGTTTCAATTTGCTTCTTTTTTATTACATGAATCACCCGATCGCGGCCCGGTAAAATTTGCCATTGCCTTGTTGGGTGTGATGCACGCTGAAGCTGAAGTGGATGCTATTATGCTGCTTGGCTGTCATGAAGAGTTTACACTTTATTCGGCCGTGGCTATTTCCAATATTTTCAAAAAACCGGACCAATATCTCTGGCAGTTGGCACAAAAAGTAGAAGGTTGGGGCAGAATTCATCTGGTGGAAAGATTAAGTCGTTCGGATAATTATGAAATAAAAAACTGGCTATTGCGGGAAGGTTTTCGTAATAACATCATGAATGAATACCTGGCATATGTGTGCGCCACTGGTGGAAATTTAAAAGAGGCTTTGTCTGCCGCTGAGATTGATGATCAATTGTTGCAGTCGACAGGAGAAATCATTGAAGCATTAATTAATGGCGGTCCGGCTGAAGATATTGAAGATTATGATGATGCGCAATATGTGATTAATCGTTACCTTTACCACCTTTTACCACGCGCCAATTTACTTGAGCATTATGTTGTCGTTCAGACGATTAATAAATATCTGAAGGATGGTTTAAAAAACCCATTGGAACGCGATGAAAAGGGTTGGGATACTGAACAATACGATCTTGCCCTGAGTTATGCAAAAAAGATATTGGCTTATCCTTTCTGGCCGGATCGCGTGATGGAAGGACTTTCGAGTGAAAAAGACGCTCCTTTTTATCTGGCCGACCGGGTGGCGCGTTTGATTGGAATGAATGTCTGGGAAAAACATTATGAACGCCTGGTTTCATCTCTTGATAACAGCCAACTCTGGTATTATGTGATGCGCGATGCCACTTTTACCCAGGCTGAACAGGTCGTGCAACTGGCGTTAAATGTTTTACCTCTGGATGAAATTGCGACCGGCCCGGCAGATGATTTAAGTTTCGGCTCGCAATATGTCAGCCATGCCTGTTTGGATAAAATTTTACAGGGGCTTGGTGATTTTCCTGGCCTGGGTTGGGAGCTGGTCAGAGCCGGATTAAAGAGTCCATTTATTCATAATCGAAATATATCGGTGCGTGTGATTGAGCGTTGGGGACAGTCCTATTGGAATCAGGATATGGTACGAGAGCTTAACCAGGCTCTCGCAATTGAGCCGGTTGAAAAGGTCAGGCAACTGATACAGCAAGTTTTGGGTAATAGTTCTCTGGATTAATCCGATCCGGATCATCCTCCTTTATGATACAGGGGGGTGACACGAAATAAAGATTTAAAGATGATAAGATTATAAGATGTTATTTTATCTGGTTATTTTTAACCAGTCGGT
>JAJTBH010000242.1 GCA_021287005.1 Anaerolineae bacterium | reverse complement strand
CTAAGGGCACCCGTATTTTTGGCCCGGTAGCTCGTGAACTGCGTGAGACGGGTTTTATGAAAATCGTCTCACTGGCTCCGGAAGTGATCTAGGACCAGAGAGGACAGGAGCATACCATGAAAGTCAGAATACATAAGGGTGATACTGTAGAAATTATCAGCGGGAGCGCTGATGACAAAGGCAAACGAGCTGAAGTTATCAGAGTGGAACCCGAAGATGGTAAAGTAGTCGTGTCGGGTGTAAATATGCGTACCAGGCATAAGCGTCCTGTGCAAGCCCAGAACCGTCAGGTTCCTGCTGGTAAAGTGCGCTTTGAGGCCCCCATAAGCATGGCAAACGTCATGCTGGTTTGTCCCAAATGCGGCAAGGCCACCAGAGTTGGCCTGTCACACGAAGGTGACAAGGTGTCCCGCAGATGCAAAAAATGCCAGGCACTGATCGACGATTAATTTGCCAGGGAGCATAAAAAATGAATCGGTTGAAAGAACGATATCAGAAAGAAGTTGTACCTGCCTTGATGAAGCAGTTGGATTTGGGTAATGTCATGCAGGTACCCCGTTTACAGAAGGTGGTTGTGAACATCGGTATGGGTGAAGCATTGGATAATCCCAAATCAATTGATGCAGCCGTTACCGATATGACCGCAATCACCGGTCAAAAACCCGTGGTTACCAAGGCAACCAAAAGTATTGCCAACTTCAAACTGCGTGAAGGCCGTTTGATTGGAGTGAAAGTAACCCTGCGTGGTGAAAAGATGTGGTCTTTTGTTGATCGTCTGGTAAATATTGTTTTACCCCGTGTGCGCGACTTTAGAGGCATTTCCGGCGACGCATTTGATGGCCGTGGAAATTACACCCTGGGTCTGAAGGAACAATTAATTTTCCCTGAAATCGAGTACGATAAAATCGACAAGATTAGAGGTATGGAAATTACGTTTGTGACTACTGCGTCAACAGATGATCAATCGTTTGTTTTATTACAAATGCTTGGAATGCCTTTCAGGAAAGGTTGATATGGCGAAGAAATGCATGAAATACCGTGAAATGCGGCGCGAGTATCCCAGTCAGGTACGTAACCGCTGCAATCTGTGTGGTCGTCCACGTGGTTACATCCGCCGTTTTGGTCTGTGCCGTATTTGCTTCCGTGAGTTAGCGTTAAAAGGGCAGATACCTGGCGTCAGAAAGTCATCCTGGTAGAGTACCTGGGAGGTAGACAATGACAGTGAACGATCCTATTGCTGATATGTTAACCCGCATCCGTAATGCGGCTTTAGCAGGCCAAAGCGTTGTAGCCATGCCTGCTTCAAAAATAAAAGCTGAAGTAGCTCGCATTCTCAAAGAAGAAGGTTTTATTGAGAGCTACGAAGAAGTAGCGGGCGAGAAAACGCCAGCTCACCAGGTACTGCGCGTCAATTTGAAGTATGTGGGTGAGCGTCGACAACGACGACCGGTTATTACCGGTCTGGAACGTGTGAGCCGCCCCGGCCGTCGCGTATATACCCGTAAACAAGATATTCCCTGGGTACTTTCCGGGATGGGTATTACGATTATTTCAACGCCGAAAGGCATCATGACCGGTCAGCGCGCACGCCAGTTAGGCGTGGGTGGTGAAATCATCTGTAAGGTCTGGTAGTAAAGGAGGTAGAACCGTGTCTCGAATTGGTCGTTTACCAGTGGCGGTTCCCGCGGGCGTGCAGGTGAGCGTTAATGGGAATGAAGTCAGCGTTAAAGGCCCCAAAGGCGAATTAAAACGCGAATTTCCTTCCACCGTTGACATCAAGCTGGAAGAAGGTCACCTTGTTGTGACCCGCAGCTCTGAAGCCCCCTCTGTGCGTGCTATGCATGGAACCACCCGTGCTTTGATAAATAATATGGTTACCGGTGTCAGCACCGGCTTTACTAAAGTATTGGAAGTTGATGGCGTGGGATATCGCGTTGAAGTAGAAGGCAGCAATGCCGTGTTATATGTTGGGTATTCCCACCCGGTCAAAATCGAACCGCCAGCAGGAATTTCGTTTGAAGCCGATACCAAAACCCGTCAATTAAAAGTTATGGGCTTTGATGTTGAACTGGTTGGACAAGTTGCGGCAAATATTCGCAAAGTTCGCCCGCCCGAACCTTATAAAGGTAAAGGCATTCACTATCTGGGTGAAAAAGTTCGCCGCAAAGCTGGTAAGACTGGTAAAGGTAAATAGGTGAAGTAATATGACTAAGTTAACTCGTGCTGAAGCCCGTCTGCGCAGACACCAGCGTGTTCGCAAATACATTTCTGGAACATCTGCACGACCACGTTTAAGTGTGTTCCGCAGCCTGGCCGAAATTTATGCTCAGGTAATTGATGATGAAGCTGGTCATACACTCGCCGCTGCCTCATCCATTGATCAGGAATTGCGTGAGAAGATCAAAGGTATGAAAAAGATCGAACAGGCAAAAATGGTGGGCAAAATCGTGGCAGAGCGTGCCAAAAAAGCGGGAATCGAAGAGGTCGTTTTCGACCGGGGCGGTTTCCGATATACCGGCCGTGTAAAAGCTCTTGCCGATGCTGCCCGCGAAGCTGGCCTGAAGTTTTAAGTGATGGAGCGGAAATAAAGGAACCGATATGACTATGGAAATGATGGAATATCCCTTAGAGTCACAATACGATGAGCGCGTTGTTGAAATCGCTCGCGTTGCGAAAGTTGTCAAAGGCGGCCGCCGCTTCCAGTTCCGTGTTACCATCGTAACCGGAGACAATCACGGTAAGGTTGGCCTGGGTATTGGCAAAGCCAATGCAGTGCCGGATGCCATGCGTAAAGCAACTGAACATGCCCATAAATATATGGTGAATGTTCCTCTTTCTGGAACAACCATTCCCCATGAAGTTTTAGGGCGTGTCAGCGGCGCCAGAGTACTGTTAAAACCTGCTTCACCGGGTACCGGTGTTATCGCTGCAGGTGGTGTGCGCGCCGTGTTGGAAGCTGCCGGTGTGCGCGATATTTTGACTAAATCTCTGGGCAGTGCCAATGTGTTAAACGTGGTGAAAGCCACCTTTGATGCTTTGGAACAGCTTAAATCACCAGAAGACGAAGCAGTTCGCCGCGGCAAGACCGTAGAAGAAATGACACCCTTCTGGGCGCGGAGGAAGAATGGCTAAGAAAACCGAAACAGTTAAAAAACTGCGTATAACCTATATTCGCAGTGCCATTGGTTATTCTGTTCGACACAAAGCCACCATTAAAGCATTAGGTTTTCATCGTCTGCATGAAACCGTTGAACATTTAGATTCTCCGTCACTGCGCGGCATGTTGTCGAAAGTTGCTCATTTGGTAGAAATTGAAGAGCAGGTAGAGAAATGAACATTAATGACTTAAAACCAAATCCGGGCGCGAAAAAAAATCGCAAACGTGTTGGACATGGCCCCAGTGCGGGTCAGGGTAAAACCGGTGGTCGCGGCACCAAAGGCCAGGGCTCACGCTCTGGCGAAGGTGGCAATATGTACCGCCAGGGCGGTAACTTGCCTTTTTACCGCCGCTTGCCCTTCAGACGTGGTGAAGGTTTTACTCCGCCCAACGCTGTTGAATACAGTGAAGTAAATCTTGACCAATTGGCTCGCTTTGAAGCAGGCGCTGAAATTACTCCTGCCGTATTGGCTGAAGCTAACCTGGTTAAAAAAGCCACAGCCCCCGTGGTTGTCATGGGTCGTGGTGAGATCTCTGTTGCCTTAAAAGTTCGCGTTCAGCGTGTTACCGAAAGCGCCAAATCAAAAATTGAAGCTGCCGGTGGTTCTGTTGAAATCGTGGAATTAACACAGGGTGCTAACTAATAATAAGGAGAACCGTCCATGAAGCGTTCAGCCTGGCGCTATTTGTGGAAATCTGAAGATATCAGGAACAAACTGCTGATTACGTTACTTTTGCTTATTTTGTATCGTATGGCAGCCAATATTCCTGTGCCGGGAGTTAACCGTGAGGTGCTCTCTAACCTTACCTCATTTACTGGCGCCGGAGGGCAATTAATTGGCCTTCTGGATCTGCTCTCCGGTGGTACGGTTTCCACTTTTTCAATTTTGGCCATGGGTGTCTACCCCTACATTACAGCCCAAATTATTCTGCAACTGCTGGTTCCCATTATTCCGGCTCTTGAGGCTAAATTAAAAGATAATCCTCGTGAAGGTCAGAAATGGATGGAGCGCTGGACGGTTATCTTAACTGTTCCTATGGCGACTCTCTCTGCAGTGGGTCAGATTAACATTTTTAATTCATTTGCCAGCAGCATGGGCCTGCCTCCTTTGATGCAGCTCGATTTTGCCAGCGGCACCTTGTTAACCGCAGTGGCCACCATATTCACCATGATCGCCGGTACCATGTTTGGTATCTGGTTGGGTCAGTTGATTTCCGAATATGGCATTCCCAATCAAGGGCTTTCATTAATCATCTTCGCCGGTATCGTTGCCAAAGTGCCCAGTCATCTCGGCTCAATCCTGGTTGACCAGAACGGTTGGTGGTTGCTCTTAATCATCCTGGCTATTCTGGCGCTGACCATCTTTGCCATCGTTTATGTCCAGCAGGGTCGCCGCAATGTGCCGGTGCTCTTCCCCGGGCGCCGCGTTGGCAACAGAATGTCAATGCCGGTGCGCAGCAGCCTGCCCCTGATGGTCAACATGGCGGGTATGATCCCCTTGATCTTTGCCCAATCCATCTTAACCTTCCCGGCGGTGGTTGCCAGTTTCTTTGTCAATTCCTCCACCGAATGGGTAAGCAGCCTGGCCTCATCCATTTATCGAACATTTGGCGCCGGTAATATCTGGTATTCGATTTTATATTTTGTCATGGTGGTTTTGTTTACATTCTTCTATACGGATGTGCTTTTTACACAACAGAACTATGGCGAAAACCTGAAAAAACAGGGTGCTCAAATACCGGGTGTCGTACGTGGTGCGCCAACTCAAAAATATTTAACCAAAGTACAGCGCCGCATTACTTTACCCGGAGCTTTATTCCTGGGTGTGGTGGCCGTGCTTCCTTATATCCTGGCGTTTGTTATGCCCGGAATGTCAACCTCTGGTTTGTTATTGGTCTCTTCAGCCGGTTTGCTGATCGTCGTGGGTGTAGTACGTGATACCTTCACGATTATCGAAGCCGAACTATGCCAGAATATATTGTTTTGTTAGGCCCGCCCGGAGCGGGAAAAGGTACTCAAGCCAAAGTTATCTCTGAAACTTTAGGTCTGATGCATATATCATCGGGTGATATCTTTCGTGAAAATCTGAAAGCTCAAACCGAATTGGGTAAACTTGCCCAAACCTACATGAATAAAGGCGAACTGGTGCCGGATGATGTAACCATTGCGATGATTAAAGATCGCTTAAGCAAACCCGATTGCGAAAAAGGCGCTTTGCTGGATGGTTTTCCGCGTACACCGGCTCAGGCGGTTGCCCTAGACGAAACTCTGGTTAGCCTGGGTGGCAAAGTGCAGTGCGTGCCCCTGATTGCCGTTGAACCTGAAGTGTTGATCGAACGCCTTTCGGGGCGCTGGTCTTGCCGGGCTCAAGGTCATGTGTACCACAGCAAATATAATCCGCCCAAACAGGCTGGAATCTGCGATATTGACGGTTCAGAATTGTATCAGCGCGAAGATGATCAACCTGCTACAGTGGAACGTCGAATTAAAGTATATGTTGAACAGACAGCACCTCTGATTGAGTATTATCAGAAAAAACAACTGTTGGTCGAGGTCGATGGAACACAGCCGATCGAAGTTGTTACAGAGCAAATGATGTCTGCGATTAAAAAGGCGATTAAATGAGTTGGGATCGCAAGGTAGCCATTAAGACTTCCCGGGAACTCGAAATAATGCGAGTTGCCGGGAGGATTAATGCAGAAGCATTGGTGGCCTGTCACGCTGCTATTCGACCAGGCGCGACCACTGCTGATGTTAATGCGGCTGCCGAAGAAGTGCATAAAAAGTACGGGGTATATTCACCCTTCAAAAATTATCCAGGACCTTATCCTTATCCGGCCAGTGTTTGTGTCAGCATTAATGAAGAACTGGTGCACGGTATTCCGGGCAAACGA
>JAJTBH010000241.1 GCA_021287005.1 Anaerolineae bacterium | reverse complement strand
CTGATTGTAATTTTGATTGATTTGGTGGATCATTTGCATAATAATATTTTCACTGAAGTCATCTCTTTGGCGGAAAACGAAATCCCCGACGTTTTCGTCGGGGATAATGGTGTTACATTTATGCCTACGATGTGGCGTCCCTGGAGGGGCTCGAACTCTCGCTTCTGGCTCCGGAGGCCAGCGCTCTATCCACTGAGCTACAGGGACATATCTACTCGTATTTTACCACAAGTTCACCTCAGGTGGAGACCTGTGAGGATAACAAACTTAATTCGCAACGCAGTTGGTTTATGATTTCACTGTTTCCGCTTTCATCGCCCATGCGTTCATACTGGAATTTTTTATGAGTCAACTCGGCGCAGGTTTGGTAAAAATGGCGTGTGGCCGAAAAGTTTCCGCGAAACAGGCTTCTCAATAAAGCCGAAGTACGCAGCCGGGTAGATTGGGCAATCAAATACTGCAATTCGCTGATGGTTCCCAACGAACTTTCTTCCAGAAGGTATTTTTGAATCAGCTTTTTTTCACGATTGGCCATAAGCAAAATAAATACCAGCATGGCCAACCATCCGCTCCAGTCCAAAACGCTGCCCACAATACAAATAATACCGTCATAACTGGCCAGCAGATTATGCATGGAATGGGTAAACACAGACAGGCTCCAACCGATTAATACGGCAAAAAGCTGGATGACTGACTGCCGGTGCAGCCGGGCATACGCCAGCCCAATCCCGATAAAGGCTGTATAAAAAGGGTGCTGCCAGCCAACCACCACATCGCGCAGGAAAGCCACCAAAAATAATTTTTCCCAGCCGCCCTGCATAAAACCGTAAGTGTAGATATAAAAAACGTTTTCCGTAGCAGCAAAACCCAGGGCTGTAATGGCGGCATAAACAATGCCATCCAGGATTGAATCAAACTCGCTTCGAAACATGAGAAAAACCAGAAAGACGGCAAAACCCTTGAGGGTCTCTTCGACAACCGGAGCGATCATAAAATCGGTGGTGAAATTGGCCAGGCTTTCAGAATTGGAGACGGCGGCGATGCTGACATCGCTAAAGGAATTAATTAAAAACGCACCGGCGGCGGCCACCACAGCGCCCCAGATGAAAACACCCCCCAATAATAAAACGGGTTCTTTTTCATACCGGTCGAGCCAGTAGATAATGACTGCAAAAAAAATGAGTGGGATAAAACCCAGCAGAAATGAGGTCGCCAGGGCGAACATTTCTTCCATTTTTAAGCTCCAAAATCAAAAACCATATCGGTTTTTTCAATGCGGGTAGCCATAGGATCCAGTTCCATTGCCAGCAGCACTTCTTCGGGACGGCCAGTAGCGCCGGGACGCGCGGCCAGACGCATTTCGATGGCCTGTAAGCCGTCGACAGGCGTTCCCAAACGCAAATCTTCAATCAGGGCACGCAAGTCATATTCCTTTTCGCGGCGGATGCGCATAATTTGCGGGGCTGCCAGAAGGGTTTCGATCCGATTTAAAAGATCAGCGGCATCATTGGCATCCAACAACAGCACACGATAAGAGGCCGAAACGATTTTGCTTTGCATGGTGGGCGCCGAAAGCGGGATTTCTTCAATTTCGAGTAACTTAAAACCGGATGGTATGACAGCGGGCAGGGTGTTTTGCAGCAGGTTCAGATCACATTCATCCTGAAACCAGATGTCGATCCACTCGGCCGAACTGGTGAAACCCAGTGGCAGCGGGGCTGATTGATTAATGCGTGCCTGAGGGTGGAAGCCCTGACTGTAAGCCACGGGCAGATGCCCGCGTCGCAGAGAACGTTCCCAAATCTTCTGGACTTCGAGTCCGCTGGTATATTTTAAATCGGCCTGTTTGGCGTATTTGATTCTAAATCGTCTGCTCATTGATTAAGGACATTTCCATTCTGCTTGATTTTCGCTTCTTACCTGACCGTACTGGGTTAATATGCCGCAGGCATAACATTGCTCGCGGCAGTCGGCACGTAGTTTTTGTTGTTGACTCCACTCATAATCTTTCATTAAAAATTCTTTGCGCACACCTGAACTGATATGATCCCAGGGCAGGCGTTCATCCAGACCTTTTTCACGATGAATATAAAAGGCCGGGTCGAGTCCGCATTCGCTGAAAGCGTCCATCCAGGTCTGGTAATTAAAACGGTCCTGCCAGGCGTCAAATTTGGCGCCCTTTAACCAGGCTTTATAAATGACATCGCCCAGACGCCGGTCGCCGCGTGAAAGCAGCCCCTCGAGCAGCGTGGTTAATGGATCGGTCCAGGTGGGTTTAATTCCCGGCATTCGCAGCTCGGTGCGCAGCAAGTTAAGTTTGGTTTTAATCTCTTCGGGGGTATTAACCATAGCCCACTGAAAGGGTGTGTGTGATTTGGGCACAAAGGTGCCGATCCCGACGTGCAGATTAATCTTCTTGCCTTTAACCTTGCGTCCTTCAAAAAAGACCTGTTTGCATAAATCGGCAATCGCCTGCACATCTTCAATGGTCTCAAAGGGTTGGCCGATCATAAAATATAATTTAATCGTCAGCCAACCGCGTGAATAAATTTCACGGGTGGTATCCAGCAATTGTTGAGAGGATATGGGTTTATTAATGATATTACGCATACGCTCGCTGGCGGCTTCGGGCGCCAGGGTAAAACCGCCGGCGCGTGAATCGCGCAGTTGTTCCATCAGGTCAATGGAAAAAGATTCAATGCGTAAAGAAGGCAGCGAAATTTTCAGGTTTTTGCCTTCAAACTTCTGGGTTAAACCTTCAATCAGTTCATGAATAAAACTGTAGTCGGATGAAGAAAGGGATAACAGGGCGATTTCTTCAAAACCGGTGTTATCCAGCGCTTTTTCAATCGAACTGATAATTTCGGTTACCGGCCGTTCACGGATGGGGCGGTTGATCATGCCGGCGTGGCAAAATCGGCAGCCGCGTGTGCAGCCGCGCATAATTTCGATTGAAACCCGGTTATGAACCACATCGATATTGGGTACCAGCAAATGTTCAGGAGGCGGCGGCAGTGTGGCTACAATGCGTTTTTTTATTAAAGAAGGTGCGGATGAATCCAGTGTATCAAACGAATGAATAGTACCATCCGGGTTATATTCAACGCTGTATAAAGAAGGCACATAAACGCCCCAAATTTGCGCCAGTCGCCGCAGCAGATCGGCGCGTGAAACGCCGCTTTCTTTCCAATCCTGATAGGTATTGATGATGTCATGCACCACGTCTTCACCCTCGCCAACCACGAATGCGTCAATAAATTCTGCCATCGGTTCGGGATTGTAACAGGCATGGCCTCCGGCTATGATGAGCGGATTATCTTCGTTACGGTCGGCAGATTTGAGAGGAATGCCGGCCAGGTCCAGAATGTTGAGCGCATTGGTATAAAGTGTCTCGTAGGGTAAGGTGATGCCGATGATGTCAAAATCGGCCAGGGCATGTTTGCTTTCCAGCGAAAAGAGCGGCAGGCTTTCTTCGCGCATGATTTTTTCCATATCCAACCAGGGGCTGTAGGCGCGTTCAGCCAGGGCGTCGGGGCGCTGATTGATGCTCTCATATAAAATTGCCAGGCCCAGATTTGAGATGCCCAGGTCATATAAATCGGGAAAAACCAGGCAGGTATGTGTTTTGACATCGGCCCAATTTTTATTCGATTGATTATATTCTCCGCCAACGTAACGACCCGGTTTTTCCGTTCGAAGCAGCAATTTATCGAGTTTAACCAAAATTGATTCGGGTGAAATGGTATTTTTAATATAATTTGTCATTTTTTAACCGTTAAAGAGTTCCTTTATACATACCGCCATCTACCGATAACATCACCCCGGTTAAATATGAAGCAACCGGTGACACCAGAAATACCGCTGACGCGGCAAATTCTTCGGGTGTGGCCAGGCGCCCCAGCGGTGATTCTTTTGACTGGCGTTTAATTTCTTCATCCACGCTGGTGCCATTTGTGTTAGCGCGGGCCGTCATCAGTTCATGAACCCGTTCGGTCTCTGTCCACCCGGGTAAAATGGCGTTAAAACGAATGCCGCTTGCACCCAGTTCCAGCGCCAGCGACTTGGTTAATCCATTGGTGGCGGCCCGGATGCTGTTGGATAAAATCAGGTTGGGAATGGGTTGTTTGGATGAAAGTGATGTGACGGTTAACACCGAGGCTGACGCCGATTTTTTTAAGTGAGGCAAAGCCGCGCGTATAAGACGCACGTTGCTCATAAAACTGAGTTCAAATGCTTTTTGCCAGGCCAGATCATCCATGTTTTCAAAAGAACCGGCAGGCGGGCCGCCGGCATTGCTGATTAAAATATCGAGCTGGCCGAAAGTTTGAACTACCTCGTTGACGAGTTGTTCAGGATAAGAAGCATCGCTGATGTCACCGCCAAATCCGCACACACGGTTGCCGCTTAAATTTTGAATAGAGGCGGCAGCGTTATTAATGTTTTCGGAATTACGGCTGTTAATTGCAACCAGTGCGCCTTCCATTGAGAGCAATCGCGCGGCTGCAAAACCCAAACCACGGCTGGCCCCGCAAACCAGGGCTACTTTTCCTTTTAATCCCAGGTCCATAATATCTCCTATATTATTTCAATCCGGTCGTCCAGCAATTCAATTTCGGTAAAAAAAGTTGACGTAAATTTTTGAACGCGGGCATATGTTTTTTGAATGATTCCGGCATCATTATTAATCAAAGCGCAACCAATCAGAGCCTCCTGCCACATATCCTGCAGGTCAATTTCGGCAACAGAGAGGTTAAATTCGGAATGCAGACGTGAAATAAGCGGTTTAATCCGGCTTCTTTTTTCTTTAAGGCTGGTACAGGCCGGCAGAAATAAATGTAACTGAATGATGCCAATCTTCACAATGGTCTAAATTTAACCGATTTAAAACGCTGCGTCAACTAAATTAATCAACCTCTTTTCTTATAAGATTCTCATACAATTTAACTTGCACAATCATGGGCAGGCGAGTACAATCCCTTGCGCTGAAAAAATTTGTTACATTAAAATGGAAGAAACAACCGTGGCATATCAGGAAGCACTGGATTACCTTTATAGTCTTGTTGATTACAGTTTAACCCGCTCATTCAGATATTCACCCGAAAAATTTGATCTGAATCGCATGCGGGAATTTTTGACTCTTCTTGGAAATCCTGAAAAGGATTTTCGCTGTATTCACGTAGCCGGTACTAAAGGAAAAGGTTCAGTATCGGCGTTTATTGCGAATTCTTTACAGACGGCAGGTTATAAAACCGGGTTGTATACTTCTCCGCACCTTTCCGATTATTGTGAAAGAATACAAATAAACCATCAATCCATCAGTCACGAAGACTTTGAACTGTTAATCAACGAATTAAAACCGGTTATAGCCCGGATTCAACAATTGTCCACTTTTGAAGTAACCACCGCTATGGCGTTTTTACATTTTTCAAGACAAAAAGTGGATGCAGCCGTCGTTGAGGTCGGTCTGGGGGGGCGGTTGGATGCTACCAATGTCGTTGATCCTGTGGCTGCGGTAATCACCTCGATTTCGTACGATCATATGGCCGTACTGGGCAATACCCTTGAACTGATTGCAGCCGAAAAAGGCGGCATTATTAAAACCGGCCGGCCGGTGATCAGTTCACCTCAAAAGGCCGAGGTGGATGCTGTGTTGTCCCGAATCACAGACGAGCGATCCGCCCCGATTTACCGAACGGGTGAGGATTATTTGTTTGAGAGTGTGTCGTTTTCGCTTGACGGGCAATCTTTTTCTGCCTGGAATGTTAAAGAAGGTGAAAACAGTCAAAAGACATTTTCGATTCCCTTGTTGGGTAAACACCAGGTTGAGAATGCCGTCACAGCTCTGGCTGCCCTGCGAGTCGCCAATGATAATGGATTACCCGTGACGGATGAAGATATAAAAAAAGGTTTTGCAAGCGTTGTGTGGCCCGGCCGATTTGAGTTGTTAAGTACCGATCCCTATGTAGTGGTTGATTCGGCTCATAATCGCGATTCTGCGCGGCGTTTGCGTGAAACACTGGATGATTATTTCCCGAAACGGGATGTTTTGCTGGTT
>JAJTBH010000240.1 GCA_021287005.1 Anaerolineae bacterium | reverse complement strand
GACCGGTCGTTATAATGGTGAACCCGAACATTATTTTGACGGCAAACTCGGTTTTCGCTGTGCCGCGGATGCGAAGCGGACGGTTTTTAGTGCCAGTCCCGTAAAATAACGGCAAAACGTTCGGCTTCAGCGGCCGGGTTGGGGTGTGCAATAATGGCGCTGCCGACCACCACGGCATGGATCGGCCAGCCTGCCAGGGCGCTTAATCGTTCAGGAGTCAGGCCGCCGGCCAATACCACCGGGCTTTGGGCTTGATTTAACAGACTTTCCAGTTGACTCGGTGAGATGCCTTCGTTTGAGTCTTTGGGTAAATGAATGCCGATAAAATCCACACCCAGTTCGGTTAACCGCCTTAAATCGGCCGGGGCCGGGCGGGTGCAGATGTGATCGCCCAACACGCGCCGTCCCTGTTGGTGAGCCAGGTCAACACAGGTGCGAATGGTGTTGTCACCGGCGGAACTGAGCACGGTGATGATATCCGCGCCGGCCTCAAGGGTTTGAACGCTCATTAATCGGGCGGCGTCCACGATCTTAATATCGGCCACCAATGGTTTGGCGGGAAAATGTTGTTTAATAGTCTTAATAGACAGCAGTCCGGCATTTATCACCAGCGGCGTGCCGGCTTCAATCCAGTCGATAAATGGCAGGGTTTCTTCACAAACCATTAAAGCGGCCTGTAAATCAGTTTTATCCAGGGCAAGTTGTAAATGGGGTCTCATTTTATTCCTTTCGAGTATATTCTTCACCTGTTTCGCGTTGATCTTTAAGGACTTCAAATATGGGTTTTAACTGGTGATAGGCCTGCGTGTACAACGGAATGATCTTTTCATAAATGGTTTGCTGGCGTGGATCGGGGTGAATGGTCTCTTTAATTTCAATCAGATCGCAGCCGCTTTTTAAGTCCGGAAAAACACCCAGGGCATAAAAACCCAGAATTGCGGCGCCCAGCGCCGAACATTCATGATTTTTTAACACCACCAGTTTTTTATTAAACAGGTTGGCCTGAATGCTTAACCAAACAGGTGAGCGCGTATACCCCCCGGAGACCCGAATTTCCTGCGCTTCGGCCGTATATTCTCCCAATGAACGGTAAACATCGTAGAGGGCAAAAATCACCCCTTCCAGAACGGCGCGCGCCAGGTGCGCCGGGCTGTGGCGGCTATCCAGGCCGATGAAAGCCCCGCGCGCATTTTCATCCCAGATTGGAGCCCGTTCGCCCAACAGGTACGGCAAAAAGATCAATCCCTGGCTGCCGGGCGGAATTTTTGACACGGCTTGCAGCATATCATCAAAGCGGTGCGGGCCGGCGGGCCAGTAATTTTCAGTAAACCAGTTGACTATTAAACCCCCGCTGTTTTCGGCTCCGCCGATGATCCACAGATCTTTTAAGAGCGGGTAAGACCAGGCACGCATCAGAGCGTCATCCAAAACGGGATGGGTGCTGGCAGAGCGGCAGGCGCCGCTGGAACCGATGGTTGTGGCAACCTGACCGGGCGTGATCACCCCGCTGCCCAGGTTGGCAAGCATGCCGTCGCCGGCCCCCAATATCAGCGGGGTGGCGGGTGGCAGTTCCAGTTCGGCGGCCACATCCGCTCGTAAGCCAGAAATAAGGCTTGTGGTTTCAGACAGGGCGGGCAACTGTCCGGTTGAAATACCGGCCAGGTCACAGGAAAATTCATCCCAGGTGAGCGTATCTGAATTGAGCATGCCGGTGGCGGCAGCATTACATGTGTCGGTGAGATATTCGCCGGTCAGGTAATGAACGACATAATCTTTCAGGCCCACCCAGTAACGTGTTTTAAGAAAAATTTCGGGGCGGTTTTGCCGCATCCAGATCAACTTGGGCAGCCAGTAACTGGCATGTTGGGGGGTGCCCGTCCGTTGATAAAGCTGCAAGGCTTTTTCCTTAAGGTTTTTAACCTGGGGCTGGGCGCGAGTGTCGGCCCAGGTGAGCGCATGGCAGAGGGGCAGCCCGGCTTCGTTTACTGCCAGCAAACTGCTGACTGCACTTGAAAAACAAATGCCGCTAATGGCATTTGCCTGCTGCGCGGCTGTCAGAGCGGCCTGCCGAATAACCTGGAGTGTAGCTAAAAGCACCTGGTCGGCGGCCTGTTCCACATGGCCGGAGGCCGGTTCGATTAATTCACAGGGTGCGCTAAAAGACGCCAGAATATGCAGACGGGAATCAATTAATAAAGCCCGGCTGCTGCCGGTGCCGATATCCACGGCGATGATTAAAGGGTGGGAAGAGTCCATAAACACCTGTTGCTTGACAAAAATTGGATACAATATATAATATCAATTATACAATATCAAATATCTATTATCCAGAGATAAATCATTTTTACATGATTGAACCATCCAACAGCGCCCTTTCTCAATATCGTACCATCAAACATATCGTTTACGACGAACTGCGCCGCGCGATTGTGACCGGTAAATATTCAGCCGGCTCGCGCCTGGTGGCCGATCATATTGCGCGACAATTGGGCGTCAGCCCCACACCGGTGCGCGAGGCGCTACACCGCCTGGAGGCGGAAGGCCTGGTGCGGGTTAACCCGCATCACGGCGTTGAGGTCAGCCAATTATCCATTCAGGAAATTATCGAAATTTATCATATTCGCGGGGCGCTGGAAAGCCTGGCAACGCGCCTGGCCGCCGAGCACCTGACCGGAGCCGATTTTGACCGGATGAATGCCCTTCTGGACGATATGGATGATGCCGCGCGGGTAAAAGACCTGGAACGGATTTTATCCGTCAATCGCCAGTTTCATGGAATGATCTGGCAGGCGACCCAATCTCCGAAGTTGAGCGATTTGCTCGAAAATTATTACGATTCCAGCCAGCGTTTCCGTTATGTTTCCATCACCATCCCCGGCCGGTTGGATCGTATCAGTTTTGAACACCGCCGCATAACCCGTGCTTTGTTAGATGGGGATATTCCCCTGGCAGGCGTGTATGCTACCGAACATTACGAAGGCACCGCCCAATATTTGTTAAGTTCGCTCAGAGAAAACCCGATCTTGCAATGAACGACGTTGGACGATTTTGACTCTTGTGGAAAATCCGCCGGAGACGACGGTTTTATAACTGGACATCAAACCAATCGTGCTGGAATAAAACGGATCTGACGATCCGCCGCGCGATGTATGTCCATAAAAAAATTGTCTTTAAGTTCAAGGAGCCATGATGGGGAAGCTGCCAGAAACAATGAAAGCCATTGCCGTTACCGCATATGGGGATAAACTGCGGGTCATTACCGTTCCGGTTCCCAAACCGGGTATCAATGAAGTTCTGGTTCATGTGCGCGCCAGTGGATTCTGCTCCACCGATACACACCTGTTACAGGGACGCCAGCCCCTGGGCACACTGCCGCGCGTGCTGGGGCATGAAACTGCCGGAGATATTGTTGAACTGGGACCTTACGTGGACGATCGTTGGAAGATTGGCGATCGTGTGAGCCTGACGGTGGATGTAACCTGCGGCGCCTGCCGTTTTTGCCGTACCGGGCAAACCCAGTTGTGCAAAAATATGAAGCGCATGGGTTTTGAACGGGACGGCGGTCATGCCGAATATGTGGCGGTGCCCACCACCAACCTGGTAAAAGTGCCCGAAACAATCACGTATGAACAGGCCTGCATCCTGCCGGATGCGGTCGCCTGCACCTATCACAGCATTATGGCGCAGGGCAAACTGGGCATGGGGCAGACCATCGCCATCCTGGGCGCCGGCGGATTGGGTGTGCACGGCGTGCAAATTGCCAGGCAGGCCGGCGCGCGGGTGATTGCCACCGGCCGCCGCCCGGAACGTTTGCAGGCGGCTGAAAAATACGGCGCCATTGCGGTTAACACCAATACCCAATCGCTGGAAGATGTGGTTAACGAAATGACCCGCGGCGAGGGGGTGGATGTGGTGATGGATAATATCGGCAATAACGCCAGTATTAAACAGGGTCTTGGTATTTTAAGACCCGGCGGAAAATTTCTGGTGGTGGCCTATATGGAAGAAAACTTCGCCGTGCCGGCTATTCCCTTATTCAGCAAAGAATTTGAATTAATCGGCTGTCGGGCATCCACCCGGCAAGACCTGGTGGATGTGGTCAGGTATGTGGAAGAGGGGGTGATTGAACCGGTGATTGGCGCTTATTTTGACCTGGAAGAAGTGGACCAGGCGGTTGAATGCCTTGAAAACGGTCAAATGATTGGAAGAATCGTATTTACCCGCAAAGAACATTATTCGTAAATTTTAAAGGAGAAAAAAAGTGTCGTTTAACATTCCAACCCAAATGCGCGCCCTTGTGCTCCCTGAACCCGGGAAATTTGAAATTCAAACCGTGCCCGTACGAGAACCCGGGGACGAAGAGGTACTTTGTAAGGTACGCGCAGTGGCCATTTGTGGCAGCGACCCCGAAGTGGTTCGCGGAGGGCTGGCCGGCATCTGGCCGCCAAGTTATCCGTTTATTCCCGGCCATGAATGGTCCGGTGAAGTGGTGGCCGTCGGTAAAAAAGTGATCGATTTTAAACCCGGCGACCGCGTGGCCGGACAGGCGCACTGCGGCTGCGGCAAATGCCGCAACTGCCTGGAAGGCCGTTATTCGATCTGCGAAAATTACGGTAAACCTGAAACCGGGCACTCCCATTACGGTTTCATTACCGCCGGTGCGTATGCCCAATATGAAGTTTACAACCAGAAAAGCGTTAACAAGATGCCCGATTCAATGAGCTTTCGCGAGGGAGCCCTGATTGATACGGCCGGCGTGGCCTTACACGGTTTGCTGCTGGTGGGCGTCACCCCCGGCGGCACGGTGGCGGTAATCGGCCCCGGCCCGATTGGCCTGTTAACCATGCGCCTGGCGCACTGCCTTGGTGCAGCCCGCGTCATTGCCATTGGCCGCCGCTCACGCCTTGAAGCTGCCAAAAATTCGGCCGATATTGTGGTCGATTTTGAAAAGGTCGACCCTGTTAAGGCCGTACGCGAGATAACCGGCGGTGTGGGTGCGGACGAGGCTGCCGAATGTTCGGGCGCAGCCGGCACTTTCCGTCAGGCTGTGGAAATGGTGCGCAAAGGCGGCAAGGTGACTTTGCTGGGTGTTCCACCCGAATCACTGCTCGAACCGATGCCCTTTAAATATATTGTGCATAACGAAATTTTAATCAGCGGCGCGCGCGCCAACCCCAATGTTTCGGATAAACTCATTCAACTGGTGGCTTCCGGACGGTTAAAAATGGCCGACTTAATTACGCATACCTATCCGTTGGAAGATTTCGCCACAGCACTGGATACTTTCGTCTCCCGCCGCGATGGAGCGGTTAAAGTGGTGGTTGAACCCAACGGCGCAGAAAAATAACCGCACCAATAAAAACTCTACTTTTGATATCAGAGAGGAAAATTATGGATCAAGAACGCGTAAACCGCCTGTTGAAAGAAATGAATGCAGCCAAAATTGATGTGCTGCTGTGCCGTTTACCTGAAAATGTGTTGTATGCCACCGGTTACTGGCCGGTCATCGGGGCTTCACTGGCCGTGATAACCGCCAGCGGCAGTATGACACTGATTATGCCTTATTCCGAACTGGATTATGCTGTAGATAGCTGGGTGCAAGATAAACGCACCTTCCATTTTATCAATATGCAGGCGACCGCTAACCCCACCGTACAAACGGCTGCCATTTTAAAAGATCTGTGGGCTGAAAAAGGTTTTGGCAGTGCTGTGGTGGGATATGAAGGTGATTTTGAACTGGTGGGCGGCAACAATGTGGCTGCCGAAGCGCGCGTGGTGACCGAAAGCACGTTGAATGCCCTGCGTAATGCGCTGCCTGAAGCGCATTTTGTGGATGCCACATCCGTGATTAAGAAGGCACGCATTATAAAATCAAAACAGGAAATTGAAGCGATCCGCATCACCAATGAGATTGCCTGCATGGGCTATGATATTGCCCGTGAAATGATTATGGCGGGTGTACCCGAAGCAGAAATTGCCGGCGCTGTGGAAGGCCGTATTTACGGGCAGGGCGTGGGCTATAAAGGTGTGACGCGCGCGCGCGGGTATTGTTTTGTCATGTCGGGGGTCAATTCGGTGAACTCCTGGCG
>JAJTBH010000239.1 GCA_021287005.1 Anaerolineae bacterium | reverse complement strand
CCAACGACATTCTCACCAAAGACGCCACCAACACGCCGCTGGGGTTCATCATCCTGGCAGACCTGGCTGCCGGTACGCTGTGTGGTTTGTGGAACGGCCTGCTGGTTTCCCGCGCCAGAATTCAACCGATGGTTGCCACCCTGATCCTGATGGTGGCAGGTCGCGGCATCGCCCAGTTAATCACCAACGGGCAGATCATGACCATTTATTACACTCCCTATTTCTGGTTTGGCAATGGTTTTATCCTGGGGCTGCCGGTTTCAATTTATATCGTGGCTCTGGTTTTTCTGCTGGCCTGGCTGCTGGTGCGCAAAACGTCCATTGGTTTGTTTATCGAGTCGGTCGGCATTAATTCCAAATCTTCTTATTACAGCGGCATCAGCGAGAAAAACATCAAGTTATTGGCTTATACCTTCTGCGGTTTCTGCGGGGCTATATCTGGCTTAATCCTCAGCTCTTACGTTCACAGCGCAGACGCCAATAATATTGGTCTTTATTACGAATTGGATGCCATTTTGGCCGTGGTAATGGGCGGTACGCTCATGTCGGGTGGTCGTTTCTCACTGCTCGCCAGCATCATCGGCGCTCTGGTCATCTGGGCCTTCACCATAACCATGTACACCATCGGTGTGCCCGCCAACGCCCTCCTGGCCGCCAAAGCCGTGCTCGTTTTGATCGTCATTTTGATGTATTCCGACCAGTTCCGCAAACTGTTGGTCCGCTTGTCAGAACGGAAAGGGAACTAACAATGGCGCAAAAAATTAAACTTTTCCTGTTAAATTATGGTCCATTGCTGACCACCATCACCATCTTCATTCTGGGGTATATCATTGCCGGTCAAATGTACCCTGCCATGCAGAAACCGCAGGTATTCTGTAACCTGTTTATTAACAACGCCAGTTTATTGATCGTATCGATCGGCATGACCTTTGTCATTCTTACCGGCGGTATCGATCTTTCCGTAGCTTCCATCCTGGCGATGACTTCGGTTGCCTCAGCGGTACTGCTGCAAAATGGCATCAGTCCTTTTATCGTTATGCCCCTGATGCTGCTGATGGGCATCACCCTTGGTTTTATTATGGGAAGTATCATTCATTTCCTCAAGGTACAACCCTTCGTCGTTACCCTGATGGGCAGTTTTTTTGCGCGCGGCATGGCTTTCATTATCAGCCTGACCTCAGTAACCATCAACGATGAGTTTTACCGCTTCCTGGCGCTGACCAAAATTCCCATCCCCTTCGTGGCCAAAGCCTATGTGTATATTTATTCCATCGTGGCTGTGGTTCTGCTGCTGGTGGCTATCTACATTTCATTTTTCACTCGCTTTGGCCGTACGGTATATGCGATTGGCAACAATGAACATTCCGCCATGTTAATGGGTCTGCCGGTGGGCCGCACCAAAATCATCGTTTATATGATCAGCGGTTTTTGTTCTGCTCTGGCCGGGATTGTTTTCAGCATTTCCTTAACCTCCGGTTACGGTCAATATGCGCCTTCAATGGAAATGGATGCCATCGCCTCGGTCGTTATGGGCGGTACGCTGCTGACCGGTGGCGTTGGCAATGTTTTTGGCACACTCTTCGGTGTGTTAATCAATGGGCTGATTGTCAGCATCTTACAATTCAACGGCACCTTAAGTTCCTGGTGGACTCGGATTGGTGTGGGTGTGTTAACCCTGGTTTTCATCGGAATTCAAAGCCTGTTTTACATGCGTGATAAATCCTCCTCTTAAGCACAGTTTACCTCTTCATCTTTCCTCTCTTTTTTCTCCTGCACCCCCCGCCCGGACCCGGCGGGGGGTGCCATTTTTGGGTTTGAGATGTACTGTAATACACCGGCAGGGTCAACATGTGCCGAAGTCGAAAATGGCATTTTTAAAAATCGTCCATATTCAAGGACAAATGCCATATTAAAGACCTGAAAAAATAATCAAACATTTAACAAACGATTCATGTTATAATGAAGCTCGTTATATTGGATGCAATATCCAAGACACAATATAAACCTTGATTCGGGGCGGGTTTTTATTTCCAGTTCTCTATACCTTTTACTGTGGGGATAAATAAACGCTTCAAAATAGTTTTTGAGTGTAAAAGCTTTATCTTTTAATTCAGAACACACTTTTGTTGAATTTATCTGAGGTAAAAATGGCTGTTTCCCCTTCCAAACATAATCGTTTCGTTAACTGGTGGTTTATACCGGCAGGTTTGATTTTCATCGGGATAGGTCTGGCAGGTTTATTCATGCCAAAACCCACGGCAATTTCATTCCCGCTTAATCAAATCCTTGTTGTCATCGGCATTTGCGGCACCCCCCTGATCTGGCTGTTCTCAGGGGCGTTTTTTAATAAAAGCAAAAACGATACACAAAAGTTAATTACGCTGAGTGCCGACCTGGCCGAAAAAGAGACGCCCAGCCTGGCAACCGCCCTTTCGGCGCTCACGCATGGAGATTTAACTCAGCGTCTGGCCATCAGCACCCAAACGATTACGCTCGAATCCGAAAAACAACAGGCGTTGGGGATGTCCTTAACCGCCATTTTAACCAGTTTAAAAACCTGTGTGCGTTCATATAACTGGATCACCGACGAACCCTGCCAAAGGCTGTTTTTTGTAGGTACTGACTCTTTTCAAATGGGGCAGATTACAGCGGAAGAAATGGCACGTTTATCCGGCGGCCGCGGGCAGGTGATTGCATCCGGCAACCTGGTTCAGGATAACGTAAAAATGCGCATCAACGGCCTGCAAACGCTGCTGGCGCAAAAATACCCTGATTTGCAGGTGGTCAAAGTGGTAGATACGGCCCACCTGGAAAGCGACGGGATTCTGGCCGCTTTTGAAGAGTGCGCTCAACAATTTTCCAACATTGTCGGTTTTTATGGCGCAGATACCCGCTCTACCTTGCCCTTTGTGCAACTGGCCGCTAAAAATGCACAGGTTAAAAATTGCGCCATATTCTGCCATGATATTGTAGAAGAATTAATCGCCCCGATTGAATCCGGCGTAAAGATCAACTTTGTCTTCCAAAACACCTATGCCCAGGCCTATGACCCCGTCATTCACCTGTTTAACCACGTTAATACACACTGGATGCCCTCGACGGCGCGTTTGATCATTAATCCCGAAATCATCCAGATCACACGCGACAACCTGTCGCAGCATTGGAAGAAAGGGCAGGGTGTCATTCAGTCACAGGCTACGCTCACCAACCGGCCCAAACCACTGGGTGAACGTTCATCCAAACCGCTTAAGATTGCAATGGTTTACATTGATTACCCGCTGTTTGTGCAGATTAAGATCGGTGCAATGGAAGCCGCCAAAGTTTTGCAGCCTTATAACGTTTTGGTTGATTGGGTTAAACCCGAAGGCACCCGCACCGAACAAGGGATTAAGGTCACAGCCGATTTATATGGGCCGTTCATTGAAGACCTGGCCAAAAAAGGTTATGACGCCATTGGTATCAGCGTGGTTGATTCCGATCTGATTCCCTACATCAATCGCATCGTTGCCAGGGGCATCCCGGTTGCCACCTATAACGCCGAGCCGGGCAGTCTGCGTGGATTAATGTCGATGGTGGTGGCCAGCGCCAAACAATTAATCGAATACAGCCAGAGCCTGGCCAAGGTTTCCGGCCAAACTCGCGAAGGCACCAACCAGGTCGCCGACAGCATTCAACAAATTAGCAAAGCGGTCAATGAAGAAGCCGTGATGATGGGCAAAGCCACCGAAAGCGTTCAGAATATTGCCGCCAGCATTCGCCAGATCGGGCAGGGCGCCGCCGAACAATCTCAGGCAGCCGAAAAGGCCATTGACGCTTCTTTACAAATTTCTAAAGCGGTTGAAGCCACTTCTAAAGCCATTCAAATGGTTAATGAAAGTGCCGAATCTTCCGTAAAAATTGCCGAAAATGGTTCAAAAACCGTCCTGCAAACCCTCAATCAAATGAACAACATCCAGCAGGCGGTGGAGGGTTCAGCTCAATCCATTCAGTTAATGAATACCTACTCGGAACAAATCGGCGAGATCATTAAAACCATTCAAGATATTGCAGATCAAACCAACCTTCTGGCATTAAATGCCGCCATCGAAGCTGCCAGAGCCGGCGAAGAAGGCCGCGGATTCGCTGTGGTTGCCGGTGAAGTGCGCAATCTGGCCGAAAAATCGGCACAGTCCACACGTGAAATCTCGGAAATTATTAAAAATACACAAAAGAATATTTCAGAAACGGTAATATCCATGCAAACCGCCACACGTCAGGTACGTGAAGGCAGTTCCCTGGCCACCAATTCGGGTGAAGCGCTAAAACAATTGCTGGATGCAGCCACGTTGATGAGCCAGCATGCACACACAGCCAAACAGGCCAATGCAGACATGTTAACCGTAACGGAAGAATTAAACGGCTCAATCGAACGTGTTTCTGCCGTTATTGAAGAAAACAACGCTTCCACCCACGAGATCAGCGATCACACCCAGGATATTTTGCACATTATCGAAAACGTGGCCGCCCTCAGCGAAGAGAACGCAGCCTCAACCCAGGAAATCTCTGCCTCAACTGAAGAAGTTACGGCCCAGGTTAATGATATGAGTCACTCCATTGAAAACCTGGCTGCTATTGCCGGCGAATTACATACCTCAACCGCTCAATTTAAACTATAATGGAACCCGACGTGATAATTCAACGGATCAACCTCTCCACTGACATGCAAATAACCACACCGCTGGTCGTCATTGACGTCTTGCGGGCTTTTACAACTGCGGCCTACATCTTTGCAGCCGGCGCCGAAGATATTACGTTGGTTTCAACCGTTGAAGAAGCTTTTCGGATCAAACAACAACACCCCGATTATTTACTGGCCGGTGAATCAAACACACTGCCGATTGAAGGGTTTGATTTTGGCAATTCACCCAGTGATTTTTTGAACGTCAACTTAAAAGGCAAACATTTTGTGCAGCGCACCTCTTGCGGCACGCAGGGTGTGGCTCAAGCGCCTTTGGCGCCATCCATTTTGCTGGGGAATCTCTGCTGCGCCAGCGCCACGGTGCGTTACATTCAAAATCACAACTGGCAGTCGGTTACATTTAATGAAACCGGCATTCGAACCGGCGGTCTGGGTGATGAAGACAGTGTCTGCGCCGATTTGTTGGAAGCCAGGTTATCCGGCAAACAATTTGACCTGACGGAGGTTGTGCGGCGTGTTAAAGAATCGGAAATCGGCAAAAAATTTAACGGCAGCCGGCCTGATCTGCCCCCGGGCGATATTGATCTGGCAACCGCCATAGACCGGTTTGATTTTGCCATGCAGGTCACCCGTCGCGATGGATTTGCCATCGCCACACCGGTGTATTTTTAATGAAAAACGGGCCGTTTGTTCAAAACGGCCCGTTTTTATTTAATATTTGTTCACCGGATCTATCCATAAAGAAAGCAAAACCATTACCCCAAGCCCTCCCCTCTGGACCATTAAATTCGGTTGGAATCAATCGTTTCGGAGAGGGGCTAAAATTACCACCGGCGAGTAAATATTTTATTTAATCAATGTCCTTTTCTCTGTTAATTAACTTCCTAATACGTCAATTCGCGCGTCACCGCCGTCAGGTTCATGGTTAATAACACCCCCGGCTTGGGCAATTCGCTCGCGCCAATCACCGTACGCGCCGGACGATAATGACCCATTTTGCTGACATAAGCTTCATTCATAGACTCAAAATCACTCATATGCAACAAAAAAATGTTGATATGCAGCACATGCTCCAGGTCGGACCCCACCGATTCGAGCATTATTTTAAACGAATCAAGAATCTGGCAGGTTTGTGAATAAACATCTTCGCCTGCAAGCTGCCCGGTTGATGGATTAACGCCTGCCGTGCCGCCAATGCTGATAAACGGCCCGACCCTGGCGATGTGATTATAAGGGCCAATTGGCTGGGGGGTATTGGGTGGAGTGGATGTTTTTACAGTCAGATTCATTTTTTATCTCCCGTTATATGTCGTTCTAACAAATTATAACAAATCTGTGATAATTATTGAATTTCTGATAAAATTCATCCGATTATGGTATCGTTTTTTAATCATTCAATCGACCTTGATTTAAACAGACTTTCGGAAACACCGCTCTTCCAGGGTTTGTCGATTCAGCAGGTTCAAA
>JAJTBH010000238.1 GCA_021287005.1 Anaerolineae bacterium | reverse complement strand
CGCCAGCACCCCACGGTAACAGCCTTCCCTGCCGGTTTATCCGTTTATTCTTTCGATGAATATTACGAAAATGGCGACAGTTTCGAAGAAGTTTATGAAAAGATCATCAACAGAATTTTAGAACTGGGCAGGCGCCCGGAAGGTGTGACTTATGCCGTGCCGGGAAACGCCTTTGTTGCCGAAGCCACTGCACCGGAAATTGTTAAACGGGCGCGTGAAGCGGGAATAAAAGTGAAGGTTATCGAGGGTTTAAGTTTTCTTGAACCGGTGTTCAGCGCTCTGGGAATCGACCCTTACCCTTCTTTAACCCTGGTGGATGCCATTGAACTGGGGCAGCTTCACCACCCATCTTTCCCGCCCACATTCCCAGTTTTAATCAGCCAGGTATATTCACGGCCGGTGGCTGCCGACCTCAAACTGACCTTGATGGCCGTTTATCCGGATGAATACCCGGTTAAATTGGTGCATGCCGCCGGAACTGAGCGCGAAAAAGTTGAAGAGCTGTGTTTATATGAAATTGATCGAAGCGATTCAATCGGTTTGATGACGGCATTATATTTACCCGCCATGGATAAATATTCGTCCTTTGAGTCGTTTCAGGAAATTATCGCTCGATTACGCGCCCCTGACGGTTGCCCCTGGGATCGTGAACAGACCCATGCCAGCTTGAGGCCGCATTTGTTGGAAGAAACCTATGAGGCGCTTTCAGCATTGGACGAAGAAAACCTGGAAGGTTTGGTTGAAGAGTTTGGTGATGTTTTGTTGCAGGTGGTATTACATTCACAAATTGCCAGTGAAGATGGCGAATTTCGAATGAGTGATATTTTGGAGGGTGTCTCCAAAAAGTTAATTCGCCGGCATCCGCATGTATTTGGTGATGTAAAAGTCAATGGAGCGGATGGCGTCATCGTTAACTGGGAGAAAATCAAAGAAGGCGAAAGAAAAGCCAAAAAAGTCGAAAAAGTAAAGGGATTATTGGATGGCGTGCCAATATCCTTACCGGCTCTGGCGCAGGCGCTGGCTTACCAGGACCGCGCATCACGTGTGGGTTTTGACTGGCATACTATCGATGGCGTAATTGAAAAAATCGCTGAAGAGCTGGATGAACTGAAAAATGCAGAGGACGATACAGCCAGGGCCGAGGAAATGGGTGACCTTTTCTTCTCGATTGTTAACCTGGCACGCTGGTAGAAAATTGACGCAGAAAGCAGCCTGCGTGGCACCAACCTGAAGTTCTTAAATCGTTTCAGATATATTGAAAATAAGGCGCGCGAGGCCAACCGGCCGTTAGCCCAAATGACCCTCGAGGATATGGATGTCTGGTGGGAAGAAGCTAAACAAAACGAAGGCTGATCGCCTTTTTCTGAATATCTTTACGCGCCGGGAGGTCGTTTTTTTATCGACCTGCCTGTTTTTGGTTTTGTTAACCATGCTGATTCTGGCGATGACATTTTTGCCGGCTGAACGATCCGTTCAAAAGATAATTATTGCCGATCGCGTATTTGATGAAGCCAATTTAATTAAACCGCCTGAAGCGATTAAACCGTATGTGGAAATTAATACACCGCTTTCAGCGCGAATGGGAGATGCCTCTGAGATAAAAGCACAGTTGAACATGGCCGGTTTGACGGCCCCTGCTGGTGAAAATATGGTAGCCGAGTTTTACCTGGATATGGACGGTTCACAAACCAGCCCGGATGGAAATATTCTTTATCCCATTCTGGGTGAATACCCGGCTGAAGCGCAATGGCAAATCATTCCTTTTAACAATGGTTCGTTGGATGGAACGCTCTGGATTCATTTGCAAATGGTGATATCGGGAGAAGACAAACGCCAGTTTTTAATTATGGCTTATCCTTTTTCGGTTGAATCGACCAATTTTGCGGGCGCTTCGGCGGGGCTTGTGCGGGTTATTTGTATTATCATCGGCGTATTGTGTTTTATTATGGTGTTATCTTTTACAATTCATGCCTGGGCGATGAACATTAAAAGAAACCGAATTAAACATAACAACGTTAAAGTTCCATAAAGATTTGTGAAAAATTAGAATATCCCGCCTAAAAGTTAGGAGGGATATTTTATAATAGGACGTGCTTGATACAACCTGTGCCCAATGCTACAATATGTATAAAATAACGCGGAATTCAAGCGGTCATCGGTTGGGTAAAATCTAATCAAGCTGTTAAATCAAGAAATAATTATTAAACAGCAAATTTATTGTTGTTGGTGAGAGAGTGCCTATGTTAAATGACTGGCTTTATATTGGAATTTTTATACTGATCGCTTTATTTTTACCTGCCGCAGCTATATTTATTGCAGCGATCCTTTCCCCCAGAAAACCAAATAAGATCAAAAATTCAACCTATGAATGCGGGGTTGAAACGGTTGGTGATACCTGGATCCAGTTTAAGGTGCAATATTATATCTTTGGCCTGATCTTTCTCATCTTTGATGTGGAAAGTATCTTTTTGTATCCCTGGGCAGTGGCATACAATCAATTGACGCTCTTTGGTGTGCTTGAAGCCCTTGTATTTATTTTTATCCTGGCGGGGGGGCTGGTATACGCCTGGTATAAAGGAGCGCTGGAATGGATTTAAATTTTCAACCGGTGGTGAAAAATGCCCATTTGGAATGACCCGTATCAGTGGCTGGTTGGCTGGTTACAGCAATTGTTAACCTCGTGGGGATTACCGGCCGATATTGTATTGTTTTTAATGTTTACTGTGGGCAGCGCAACATTGGCGACAGGAGCCATGTTGTGGGTTACAGTGTTAATTTGGTACGAGCGTAAGGTCATTGGTCGTATTCAGGATCGTTTTGGCCCGAACCGGGTTGGCCCGTGGGGTATTTTTCAAACCATAGCCGACATGATCAAAATATTTACCAAGGAGCACATCACGCCGGTCGGAATTGATGTCGTTCCCTTTAACCTTGCTCCCGTTATTGCCGTCGGAGCTGTGTTGGCTAACTGGGCGGTGATCCCTTTCTCAATCAGCATGATTGGCGCCGACCTGAATGTGGCGGTGCTTTATGTGCTGGCAGTCGGCGGCCTGGGTGAGCTGGGCATCGTATTCGGCGGGTGGGGGTCGAATAACAAATTTGCCCTGCTGGCTTCTTTTAGGGCGGTCGCCCAATTAATTTCTTATGAAACGCCCTATGTGATTTGTTTAATCATTCCCGTCATGCTGGCGGGCTCAATGGGATTAAATCAAATTGTTCAGGCCCAACAGGAAATCTGGTTTATTTTCCTGTCGCCGGTGGCGGCTTTGATCTTTTTTGTAACCAGTATCGCCGAGGTGGGGCGTGCACCCTTTGACCTGGTTGAAGCGGAATCGGAACTTGTTTCCGGCTTTAACATTGAATACTCCGGGTTAAAGTTTGGTATGTTTTATGTGGCCGATTTTCTGCATGCTTTTACCATATCGTTGTTATTTGCCGTATTGTTTTTAGGCGGCTGGAATGGCCCCTGGGCTGATACATTCCCATTAATAGGTTTTGTTTATCTATTTTTAAAAACCAGCCTGGCATATTTTATGGTTATTCTTTTACGCGCTTCCATGCCGCGTTTCCGCATTGACCAGATGATGGATTTTAACTGGAAAATGTTAACCCCTCTGGCTTTAACCATGGTTGCCGCGACGGCGTTGGTTAATAAACTGCTGCCCGTTGACAATCTCTGGCTGCGTACCGGCGGATTAATTCTGATGAATGCTGTTATCTGGTTTTCAGCCGATGGATTGTTGGGCCTCTACTGGCGGCGAAAATTAAAAACCCTGGTCGCTCCATTTGAGAATGATGATTTACCCAACCGACCGGTTATGCCTGCGGGAGAAAAACCATAAAATGAGCGCGTTACAGATTGTTTTTATTATTGTTGGCCTGTTTACCATTTTTGCTGCGGTGCAGGTGGTTATTCAACGAAAGCTGATGCATGCCGCGTTTTGGCTGGTGGGCACGCTGTTGGGCGTGGCCATTTTATTCGCCACCCTTGAGAGCCGCTTTTTCGCCGTGGTTGAAGTTCTGGTTTATATCGGGGCTATCGCGATTCTGGTTATATTTGCGGTAATGTTAACCCGCAATGTGATGGATGAACATGAAACGCAGATGAGCCGCGGATGGTACCTGGGATTTATTCCGGCAGTCGCTTTTGTGGCCGGCACCACCTGGATACTGTCACAATGGCTGCCATTTTATACAAATACGCGCACAGTGCCTGCCAGCGGGGAGGATGTGGCCGCGTTAGGTAAAGCCCTGGTATCCCCCGATGCGTTTTTACTGCCTTTTGAAGCTTCATCAGTGTTGTTGCTGGCAGCCTTAATCGGCGCGATCTTTGTGGCGGCAGAAAGAAAGAGCGGTAATAAATGATTCCCTTATCATGGTATTTAATTCTGGCAGCTATTTTATTTGGGATTGGCCTGTTTGGTGTTATGGCTCGGAAAAACACCATCTCAATTTTAATGAGTCTGGAATTGATGATGAACGCCATCAATATTAATTTGCTGGCGTTTTGGAGTTACCTTTACGGGCAAGATTTGCATGGGCTGGTATTTGTAGCGGTGATTTTTGCAGCCGCCGCCGCTGAAACGGCAGTTGGACTGGCTCTGATCATTTCAGTATATCGCCGCAGAATGACAGTGCTGGCGGATGATTTGGATTTGATGAAGGGTTAAAAATGAATATTGAATCATTAATTTTCCTGATTCCCTTGCCGCCTCTGCTGGCTTTTGCGGTGATTATTTTCCTGCCGGGACAACGGCGCGCGCTCAGCCATTGGCTGGCGGTATCGGCCGTGGTTTTATCCTGGCTGGCTTCCATGGCCGTGTTTGTGGCGGCAATAACACGCCCTGATCTGGCAAAACAACCGCTGGCTGTTTCAGTAAACTGGCTGCCGATGGGCGATCAAGTTTTTAAAACAGGCGTAATGATTGATCCGCTCTCTGCGGTTGTGTTGTTTTTTGTCGCCTGGACGATTGTGATGATTTTCATCTATAGTATCGCTTATCACAACTATGGCGCTCCCGCAGGTAAGGACGATAAACCCGGTTTACCGCCAATGGGTGCAGAAGTACAGCAGCATGGGCATGCCGCTCACCGCGTTCCGTCGGTGGAACCCCTTTATACCCGCTTTTTTGCTTTTGCCAGTCTGTTTGCGTTTGGCATGCTGGCACTGGTAGTCACCGATAATTTGCTGGTTTTATACATGGCCTGGGAAATAATGGGGCTTTGTTCCTATCTGTTGATCGGTTTCTGGTTTGCCCGCCAAAGCGCGCGCGATGCGGCGATTAAGGCGTTTTTAACCACCCGCATCGGCGATATGTTTATGCTGCTGGGTCTGGCTGCTTTATACAGCCTGACCGGTACTTTAAATTATCAAGCCATTCTGAGCAACCCGGCTGTTTTAGAGAAACTCTCACAATCGATTTCACCGCTGGCCGGGTTATCCTGGAGCGCACTGATCGGCCTGTTAATTTTTGCAGGAACGGTTGGTAAATCGGCGCAGTTTCCACTGCATGTCTGGCTGCCGGACGCTATGGAAGGCCCTACCCCGGTATCGGCCATGATCCATGCGGCAACCATGGTTTCAGCCGGCGTATACCTTGTTATTCGTTTTTATCCGCTGCTTGCGGCAGGGTTGCATGAAGGTTCCGGTCTGACGACGCCCATGTTGGCTATGGCCTCAGTGGGGGCGTTTACGGCTTTGTTTGCCGCCAGCATAGCGCTGGCGCAAAGTGATGTTAAACGTGTGTTGGCTTATTCAACCATTTCGCAACTGGGTTTCATGATTGCTGCGCTGGGTGTGGGTGCTTATGTGGCTGCGGTTTTTCACCTGGTGATGCATGCCTTTTTTAAAGCGTTATTGTTCCTGGGGTCCGGTTCCGTCATTCACGGCGTGCAGCATGGCGCTTTGCACACCAATGATGATATTGATCCGCAGAATATGTTTAATATGGGTGGTTTGATTAACAAAATGCCCAAAACCGCCTTTGCTTTTATTGCTGGCGGCCTCTCGCTGGCAGGTTTTCCATATATTACAGCCGGGTTCTGGTCAAAGGATGAAATCCTGGCCGGGGCGTTTGGCGGCGGGTATATGACCGTTTTTGTGGTTTTGGCTCTGGCGGCTTTTTTAACGGCTTTTTATACCATGCGT
>JAJTBH010000237.1 GCA_021287005.1 Anaerolineae bacterium | reverse complement strand
ATGGTTCGAATAAAAGAATGAGCTAAGGTAATGATTAATACTAATGTGGTTGAACAAAATCTATCACCATCCTTATTTAATCAACAAGGGGACATACCTCAGTCGGAACAGGATGCATTTGTATATCTCTACCATTGGATTGGAAATTACACAGGACTGCACTTTCCACCCAACAAACACGTAAATTTGTATCGCCGGTTAATCTGTCTTAACCAACGTTTAAATTTCAGAGATTTAAATGAAATGGTTTTGCATTTACAAAATCACGACGACCCGAGTCTTCCGGCCGAATTGGCCAGGGTAATCTCAACCAATCACAGTTTTTTCTTTCGAGAAACAGCAATTTTGGGCTATTTTAGAAAAAAAATAATTCCAACTTTACCCGTCAGTTCCCCCTGGCGTATTTGGAGCGCTGCTGCAGCCAGTGGTGAAGAAGCCTATACGCTCGCGATTATGATGGTAGAAGAATTGGGATTAACCCAGGCCCTTAATCAGGTGGCCATTCTGGGGACCGATATCAGTTATCCCATGATTACCCAGGCCGAAGATGGCGTTTATCACAAACAAAAACTCGAAAGTACCAGCCCGTCGACGTTAATGCATTATTTTAAACCGGCGGGAACCGATCAATATTCCATTGTTCCCTGGATTAAACCCATATGCACCTTCAGGCGCTTAAATTTAAAAAGCAGTCCCTGGCCATTTCAAAACCAGTTTCATGTAATCTTTTGTAGAAATGTCTTATATTATTTTGACCATACACTTCAAATGGAAATCGTTGAAAGAATGTATGATCATACGCTTCCGGGTGGGTGGTTGATTACCAGTGTAACTGAAAATTTAAAAAAGGCTCCCACTCGCTGGCAAAACGTTACCACAGGCGTATATCGAAAAATATAGGTCCGTAATATGATGCAAAAACCGACAACTACTCAAAAAATTAGGGTTCTGGTAATTGATGACTCGGCTCTTGCACGAAAAATCATTTCCACGGGTTTGGCATCAGACCCTCGCATTGAAGTAATCGGTACAAGCAGTAATCCAAATATTGCCTTCGATATCATTTCAAAACAACATCCGGATGTAATTACGCTGGATATTGAAATGCCGGGCATGGATGGCATCACATTTTTAAAAAAACTGCTGCCGGTTTATCCAATCCCCGCAGTGATCATCAGTTCACTCGCAGAACAGGGCAAAAAAATGGCATTGGATGCCCTGGAAGCCGGCGCGGTTGATATTGTAACCAAACCCAAAATTGGCATCGTTGATGGGCTGCCGATGTTAATGGGAGATATATGTGAACGCGTCATATCCGCTTCAAAAATCTCGGTCACGCCGCCAAAAGCGTCACAAAATTTACACGCATCGCCGGTGTTTGCTAATGCACCCACACCTGGCGCGCAAACAATCGAAAACAATGCGCTCCACGTTACCACCGACCGGGTGATTGCCATTGGCGCTTCTGCCGGCGGCGTGGCGGCCCTTGCCAGAATTCTTCCCATGTTCCCCGTCAGTTCTCCCGGAATTGTAATCGTACAGCACATGCCCGGTGGTTTTACAACCAGTTTTGCCGCCAGGCTCAATGATTTGTCCGAAACTCAGGTGAAAGAAGCAGAGCATGGCGACAGGGTAAGAACCGGTTTGGTTTTACTTGCCCCCGGCGGAGATTATCATACGGAAGTCGTCCGGTCAGGCGGCGAGTACCGCATTGCCCTTTCCAAAAGTGAAAAAGTATCCGGACATCGACCGTCGGTAAATGTGTTATTCCATTCCGTAGCCAAAAACGTTGGGCGCAACGCCTCCGCGGCATTATTAACCGGAATGGGCGATGATGGAGCCGACGGCCTTCAGGCCATTCGAATGGCTGGCGGGCATACATTGGTTCAAGACGAACAGACTTGTGTCGTTTTTGGCATGCCCGGAGTGGCCTGGAAACGTGGCGCAGCAGAAATGATTCTTCCTTTGGATGACATTCCGGCGCATTTATTAAAGTTTATAAAAGCTACCGGTTAAGTTTAAATAGTTCCTTTCCAAAACAAACTAATGAAAAGGAGGAAATAACTATATGACAGATCAATTAATGGAAGTTTCAACTTCATCAGATGAAATTGAAAACCTTTACCTGACATTTGAAGCGGATAAAGAGACATATGCCGTTAATATTCGTCATGTAACTGAAATTGTTGGTATGCAGCGTATCTCTGCCATGCCAGATGTGCCTGATTTTATTAAAGGCGCCATGAATCTTAGAGGTAAGGTTATTCCGGTTATGGACGTTCGTTTGCGATTTGGCTTGCCGGAACAGACGTATGATGATCGCACTACCATTATCGTTTTGGATCTGGACGGAATACCTACCGGACTGGTTGTCGATAAAGTTACCGACGTATTAACCATTTTGCCGGAAAATATTGAACCTCCGCCGCAATGGCACGGCAAATCCAAATCAAATAAAGACGAAAATCAAGCGCGTCAGGGTGTAATTAAAGGCCTGGGCAAACACGATGACCGTGTCAGTATTATTTTAGACATTCCACGTTTATTATCAGTTGATCTACCGGTGGCAACAATAAGCAAGCCAGAGCCGGAGAATAATAAGTGATTCTGAAAACAGGAGATCAAAATGAATGCATTTAATAATCTCAAAGTAGGCACTAAATTAATCGGCGGGTTCCTATTTATGGCATTAATGGTTTTTGTCGTTGCCACGGTTGGTTACTTTAACATGGGAAGTATCAACAATAGTATGGATTCTTTGTACTATAACCGCACATTGCCAATCAGTTATGTCGGCAAAGCCGATACTGCTTTATATACGATGCGGGGAGATGTATATAAATATTGGGCCATACCTGAAGAAAAAGACAATACCATGGTCTCAATAGAGCAGGATATAAAAAATGTTAACGGGTACATTGCCAAATATCGCGAATCAGGTAAATTGTCGCAAGAAGAGTTGGATTTATTAACCGGATTTGATTCGGCCTGGTCAGATTATCAAACTGCCGTAGAAGGAGTGCTTTCAAATGTTGATGAAGGCAATCAGGAAGAAGCCCTGACAAGCATTCGTGATGGGGGTGATGCAGCAACTGCACGCAAAGCCGTTGGCGCCTCAATGGAAAAAATTGTTAATCTAAATTCGGATATCGCCGAAGAAACCATCCTTCAGGGTACTGAGACATTTAACCGGTCAACTCTTATAACCATTCTGGCTGCGGTAGCCTGTATACTGCTGGCTATTGGATTCGGGATTTTCCTCAGTCGTTCGATTACCATTCCATTACACCAGGGCGTTTCAATGATGCAGGAAATGAGCAAGGGACATTTATCCAGACGACTGCACTTAAAAACAAAAGATGAGACAGGTATTCTGGCAAACGCCATGGACCAATTTGCAGATGTTTTACAAAACGACATCATTGGTTCAATGAAGAGCATTGCCGAAGGCAATCTGGATATCGAAATCGATGCTCAGGATGCACAGGATGAAATTTCACCTGCCTTAAAAAACATGCTTGAATATCTGGATGAAATGGCAAAAGCAGCCCAAAAAATCGCCAGAGGCGATCTGACCACCCAGGTTTCCCCCCGCTCCTCTGAAGATTCGCTTGGCAATGCTTTCGCACAGATGATTATTAACCTTAATAACACCCTTCAACAGACCAATATGGTAACCAGCCAGGTTGTCCAGGCAGTTGAACAGGTACGTTCGGTCAGCCAGGATCTCGCCTCAAATGCACAAGAACAGTCGGCTGCCGTTGAAGAAGTGGCTTCCAGTGTTGAAGAAACTGACAGCCAGGTTAAATCCAGCGCAGACCACGCCGGCATTGCCAACCAACTCGCCGGCCAAACCACGCATCTTGCCAACACCGGGCAGGAGAAGATGAAATCATTGAGCGAAGCGATGGATTCCATCTCCCGCTCTTCACTCGAAATATCTAAAATCATCAAAGTAATCGATGATATCGCATTCCAAACCAACCTGCTGGCATTAAATGCGGCCGTTGAAGCAGCCCGTGCCGGGCAATATGGCAAAGGATTTGCTGTGGTGGCTCAAGAAGTGCGCAACCTGGCGGAACGCAGCGCCAAAGCGGCAAAATCCACCGCCGAGTTGATCGAAGATTCAGGACGGCGTGTTCAGGAAGGTGTCACCATCACAAGTGAAACGTCCCATTCACTTAACGAAATCGTCCAGAATATTGTCAAGGTCAAAGACCTGGTTGGAGAAATTGCTGCGGCCAGTGAAGAACAAACAAAAGCGTTAAATCAGATTAACCAGGCCATTACGCAGGTCAGTCAGGGCACCCAGGCTAATAGCTCACAAAGTGAAGAACTGGCAAGCACAGCCGATGAGTTAGCCGGCCTCGCAGAACATTTGCAGGAAGAAGTAAATCGATTTAAACTGCGCCAGAATAGTGACTTTTCAACAAATTCCGGTTTTCCTGCCGGAATAACCCCTGAACTGCTGCAAACGGCTCTTGCCATGCTTCAAAAATCGGAAAATAATGTCGAGAATAAGGCCGACAAAAAAAATAATAAAAAAAGTCGCACTGAGTCAATCTCAAGCATCGATCGTGACGAACGAGGATATGCCGATTTTTAATCGATTAACGAATAGGAGAGCGATAGATGGAAAAGAAGAAAGTAATGATTGTCGAAGACTCAAACGTGATGCGTTTGGTTATTCGTAATCTGATTAATACCAACCCCAACCTGATTGTGGCAAAAACTGCTTCAAACGGAAAAGAGGCTCTCGATTTACTGCCATCCGTTCAGCCCGATTTGATTTTATTGGATCTCGAAATGCCAGAAATGGATGGTCTGGAATTTCTTCGGGCGGCACGCTTAAAAACCCGCGCAAAAATAGTCGTGCTCAGTTCTATTGCAATTGCCGGTTCTACGGCTGCCACTCAAGCGCGCAACCTGGGAGCTGACGCTGTGATCTCCAAACCGTCCGGCTCGGTCTCTTACGATCTTGAAGAAAAAAGAGGCGCTGAGTTTTGGGGTACGATTCATAAAATATTGGGAATAGAAATTGATTAGTCGCCGGCTTTTGAACCGGATAAGGCGTTAACAAGATAAGGAATTTATAAATGGCCGGTTACTCCCCTGATATGGATGAGATCTGGACTCTTGTTGCTCAAGAAGGTCGGGAAACGCTTGAAATGGCAGAGGATTCTCTGCTTAAACTTGAAAATGATCCGCAAAATCCTTCTGAAATTGCCAGTCTTTTTCGCTCATTGCATACTTTCAAAGGAACCGTGCGAATGATGAACTTTTCGGTAGCCGAAAAGTTCGCACACCATGCCGAAGACCTGGTTGCGCTGATTCGCGATGAAGGGGTGCTCCTGGATGGGGTGATTACCGGCCTCTTGTTAAATGCAATAGATGAAATGCGCAGCGTCTTAAATTTTATTATTGACCACCACGAAGACATCAGCGAAAGTTCGGTGGCTGCCATTTCCAAGCGCCTGTCAGATATGATCACTGAAAGAAAATCCAATCTTTCAGCACAAAAAGAAATCTCACCAACTGCCGGCCCGGCGCAATCATCAAAAAAATCACTTCATGCTGTTAAGTCTTCGCCTAAGAAAAGAAAAAAGACCAATGAACTGCCGGAAACCGAAGAACCTATAATGGAAGCGCTCATTTTTGAACCGGTTAATCTTGCAGATAATCCGGTTTATGTGCAAATGTTTCTGGAAACGACTGATCAGGAAATTGCCAAAATCGAGCACATTTTAAAACCTGAAGGGTCTTTATCCAATGTTAAAGTAAATTTTAATCAATTGGATATGGTTAATAGTTCAATCGACTCTTTGATGATTGCATGTGAACAGATGGGATATACCCACCTTGTTGGTATCCTCAATGAAATTCTGGCATTAACCCATTCATCCCAAAAATCTTTTACACCCGAAAATCTCGACTCCCTTAAGAAATTCTTTGAGGATTTTAAATCCCGAATTTGTGAATTAAAAGACTCTGGAATTGAGAAAGAAGAACAATCGTTACCAACCTGGGATGGAACAAATTTATTACTCACCTGGTATTCGGCACGAATGCAAAAAGATACCGGTTGTCTAATTGATGATATTCAAAAATTGGATGGTTATCAACAGGAAGTTATAAACGAACAAAACGATT
>JAJTBH010000236.1 GCA_021287005.1 Anaerolineae bacterium | reverse complement strand
CTTTTCATCCATAATTTACCCATTTAATTTCCCACCATACCCGTCGAAACCTGTTGTTTCTGAACTTGTATGGATAATTGTACCTGCTCAACAGACAATATACTACCTTTTGATTTTATAAACTAACCAATAATCATAATAAATCGTATGATCTTTATAATAATTTTACAATAGCAGAAAATGAATTAATTATTGGGAATTAATCCCGGTTATTAAAAGCGCCGGGTAATTTTACTACCGGTGTGCCGGCTTTTTATGATTTCCAGCCCCAACCGAAAAAAGTGGGAACATATAAAACTCGCTGGCCGTTATTCCAGGCCAGCGCATCCCGATTTTTTAAACGCGCCAGTTCCTCATCCGTCACCCATCCGGCCAGGTCGGCCGTCAGAGTGTCCCATTCGTTTTGCCAGGATTCCTGAGAAGGCGATGCCTGCCACTCTCCGCCCAACAGGGCCGTTTTAACCTGCGCCAGGCCAGCTTTATGCAGCAGCCCGGACAGTTTGCGCCCCAGAGCCACATCCGCTCCCTGCCGCGCCAGTGCTTTGGCCTGCCACCTGCCGATCTCGGCCAGTTCGGGCGGGTAATCGATGCGCCCATCATAATCGGGCTCGGCCAACACAGCCAACCAGCCGCCCGGGCGCAATACCCGTTTCATTTCCAACAAACCGGCCAGCGGGTCTGGCAGCCACAACAATAAAAAATGACAGAAAACCCCATCAAAACAATCATCCGGATAGGGCAAAGCCAGGCCGTCCGCCGTCACACCTTGAAACGTCCGGGCGTAAGTTTGCCGGGCAAATTTAATGGCATTCAAACGCAAATCCAGACCGTGCACTGCGGCGCCCCTGCCGGCCAATTCGGCGCTGATCACCCCCTCACCGCAACCCACCTCCAACAGACGCGCACCGGGCACGCAGCCGACATTTTTTAAAACATAATCACGCGCTGCCCGGGTCCAGGTGGCCTGTTCAAGAAAGCGCCGGTGTGTCTTTTGATTGGCGGTTAAATCATCCTGATTTAACATTTGGTGAAAAGATTATTCTGCGGGGCATTTCTGCCAGATTAATTCCCAGGGATCATTTAAGAGGTTGCCCAAAACCTGGTCGGCCATACCCTGCGCCGGAAGCACATCGGCAGCCGGTTCGACATACAGGCGGGTTTTACCGGCACCGTCGGCAAAATGTTCTTCATCATCCGCATTTTCCAGAACCGCCGGATTGAGATGCGAATAAGGCACCGGCAAGTCCCAGACCAGTTTAAGCGCGCGGTCACCCGCGGTCTGATTGGCAGCCAGTAAGGCTTCTTTATAATCCGGTGAAGCTGCACTTAAGGAAAGTGCGTAAACGCCGGCTTGAGCCAGGCGTAAGACCAGTGCCCGCCATTCCGCCGCGTCCGCCGAATTAATCGTAACGTGCACACACACATAAATATCTTCGGCCAGGATGCTCGAAAGTGTGCTCCAAAATTCGGCGTTGTCCGCTTCATAAACCAGCATCAAATGGTCCAACCCGTTTTTTAAGAGGCTGTTTAGATAAATCGAATCGGCCAGCCGCCTGCCGTCAGTTAACAGGCCGCTCACCTGGCCCAGGCGCTGCGCATAAGCCACCAGAGCTGGCAAATCATCCCGCAGGGTGGCCTCACCGCCCGTAAAGATTACATGCGGAATGCCCGCCTGCCAGGCCTTGTCCAGGACGGTTTGCCATTCGGCCGTATTTAATTCATGGCGCACACGTTCCACCGGCGCGTCACTGCTTTCGCCGGAAGAGGTGCGATACGTAACGGCACAATCCAGGCGGTAAGGCGCAGTAAGTTTGCTCGTATATAAATCCTGACGTTCAAAACCCAGGTATGAAACGGGATCAATATCTTCACTGGTGGCCAACGTGGTGATACGTTCTTTAAGCTGGTCAAAATCGGCTTTAATTTCAGCCGGGGTATTCTGATATCGTCTGGCGATTTGTTTGACCGCCTCATTTTGTGGAGTTTCTTTCACCAGGTGATAACAATATTCGGCGGCCGTCTGGTTTAAATGCAACACGGTGCGCGCATTGACGATTAATAAACCGCTGCCGTCCGCTTCCAGGCGTAAGTGCAGGCGGTAGGGTCTATCTTCAGCAGCACCCGGCAGGCTGGTATACACACCGGCCGGCAGTGGTGAAAAAGGTTTAAAAAAGCGGGCAAACAATTGATCGAACAAATTCATTGCCATATGTCTCTCCACTAAACAGGGTAAGCTTTTATACAAACCGGGTCGGCCACTTTACCGGCCGCGCGCGCCAGGGGGCAGCCCCCGCCGCATTCCTGTAAATAAGAACATTGTTTACATTCCTGTGGCACGCCGCGGCGCTCACGCAGGCTTATGGACAGCTCATGGTTCCAGATGGACGACCAGGGCTGCTGCAACAGGGAACCCAGGCTGAGATAATACGACTGGCAGGGAATAACGCTGCCGTCCGGTTCAACGCACATATTATAAAGCGCCGCCGTACAACCTTTTACGCCTAATTCCATTTGAATGGGATCAAAATGGCAGTACTGCGTCGGGGTATACCAGATCAGGCGCTGGCGGCGGTTTTCTGTCTGGCGGCGCGCCAGTGCAAGCAAAGGCGGCAGGTCGGCTTCGGCCAAGGCCGAACCGACGGTTAATCCCTTGCCTGAATAAATTAATGCATTTAAGCCCACCGTCGGCACTTTCAGATCGGCCAGATAATCCAGTGTGTCTTTCAGATGGCAGCTGTTGTTTTGCAACAGGGTGGTATTGGTCATCACAAACAGGCGCGTGGTCAGGGCATTTTTTAACCCGGCATCGGTTTCAACCCAGGCGCCCTGCGCCGAGACCATCTCGTCATGAATTTCCGGAATATGCGATTCAAAAGTGATCTGCACATGGTCCAACCCGGCATCCACCAGGCGCTGCACATAAAGCGGGTCTTTCAGGCGGCGACCGTTGCTATTAATGCCCGTAATCTGGCCTTTTTTTTCGGCATAAGCTATTAATTCAGGCAGGTCTTCCCTTAAAGTCGGTTCACCGCCCGTAAAAACAATATGCGGTATGCCCACATCCCATAATTTATCCAGCACCTGTTTCCACTGGCGGGTATCCAATTCGGGCTGCTGGCGGGAACGGGCATTATAACAATGTGCGCAGTTGTTGTTGCAGCGATAGGTTAAGGCCAGGTCCATGCGGTAAGGCGCAGACGGTCGCTGCGAAAACGGCGCGGTTGTTTCCAGGTCCAAAGGTCCTGCGGATTAATTAACACTGCCATTTGCTGGCTGAAGGTTTCGTAATCCAGCCGGGCCTGCCCGGTTGGCACCCGGTAATATGCTTCGATCATTCGGGCGGTTTCTTCAACACCAATTTGTTCAAGATACAAATAAGCCATCAATGCCGCGGTATCGTTAAAGTGGTACATACGGCTGGCATTAACCAGCAATGTGCCTTTTCCATCCGCTTCAAGCCGTAAATGCAGGCGGGCCTTATACCCCTCACCCTCACGCAAATAATGATAAACACCGGCCTGCGGCAGGGGGTAAGGTGCAGCCCATCCCAGGCGGGTTAAGATGCGGCGCGGCAGACTCGTTTGAATGTTCATTCAGGTTTCCTTCGGGCCGGGTTAACGACCGCCACCCGCACAGGCGCAGGCACAGCCCGCACAGGCGCAGGCACAGGCGCAGCTCCCACCCCCGCCACCGCCGGACGAACGGGTAACGGGCACCGGGTTGGTTTTGTCAGTCACGGCGCCGGTAAAACCGGTCAGGTCGCCGATCACGTTGGATGAGAAGTTCTGCACACCGGTCACCATGGATGCCGCAAAATCGGCGCCCGGCAAGGTGGGCAGGGAGACTGAAATATTTTTACTGCCGCCCGCTGAGGAAGACATATCAAAACCGCCGCCCAAACCGGCCGTGTTGTGACGGTAAACGGGGTCATAATGCCCCCACCACATGGGCATATAAACCGTGCGGCCGCTAAAGGCATCACGCGCTTTTTTGTCATAATCTTCTGACATCAACGACCAATCGAGAGCTTCATCAATCACCTTGGCCTGAACTTCCGGCGTGTCGGCTGCTTTAATGGCCTGCCAGGCTTTTTCATTGATGCTTTTGTAATATTCCACGGTTTCCTTGCGACTGAAACCCTTCATCTTTTCAGTGACATTTTTGATCAGGTCGATCATCAAGTTCTGCAATTCGCGTTTGCGTTTGTTTTCAAAGGATATTTTAAAAGCATTTAAGAATTCTATTTCATAAACACGCAAATCAGCCGGCTGAGGATCGGTGATTTGAATGTTTAACGGTTCACGGCTGAGCACGCTGGCAGCGCCTTTTTTCACGACCGAAAACAAGATCATGGTAAAGACCCGGTCGGGCGGCTGTTCCATTAAGACGGCTGCTTCCACGGCCGTCAGGCCGCGTTTCACCCCGTGCCCTTCGATGGCAATCTTGGGCGGTAAATATTGCATTTTGCGTTTTTTGGAGCCCACAATTGCCACGCCCCAGATGAGCGCCATAATACCAAAAAAGACCACAAAAAATCCACCGCAGCATAAATCGTCGGGATTGATATTAAAGTTAAACAAAGGCGCGGCCACTATGGCACTTTCAGGCACCAGGCGCGCCGGGAAGGTGGCGCCAAAAACATACTGGCTGTCGGCGCTGGCATTGGGGCTGTGCCACTGGTAAAAAACCCGATCCTGCGCATCACGACCGGTTAACGGTTCGCTGGTGCCCGGCCAGTTGCTGTCGGGGGTTATCCAGCGCGGTTCTTGAGATTGAATGCCGGGCGGCAGGGTCAGGGTGACGGTCATATCGGTTTCGCCGTAAACGTATTCCGATCCAAACCAGGTAGGCGAGAACTTAAAACTGGCATATTTTTCGGCCTCTTGTTGAGTGGCCGGGTGCAGCATGTCGCTCACCTTGCCAACCACCACGTGTACACGTCCTTTTTTGCCGGGTTGAATGGATAAATTTCCCAGGTTGACGGCAATGCCGGGGTCAACATACGGGGAAGGTTCAAAATCGTAGACCGGCTGGCCATCCACATCGGCCTGCACCGTGTTGATATCATATTTATCGTTGGGCATACCGATATCAACGGCATCCAACGGTGAAGCATTACTGTTGTTACCAAAATCAAAAGTGTATTCAAGAGTGGCCGTGCCGTCCGGATTAATGATCACATTGGTGGACGAAGCCATCAGATTAAAATAATAAGCTCTGGCCGTGACAGGGAAAACACCAATTCCCAGTAAACAAATTACCAGGCTTAATCCCAGCATAAACTTTTTCATACTGCCTGCCTCCCGTTAGGCTCTAAAATTTTTTAAAGTAAAAACCGCTGACAGATAAATAGGTGGATTACCACTTGGGATCTTCACTTAACTGGTAGGTCGTATGACAGTAAGGACAGTTCACCATCGGAGCGCCGTTTACCACCGTGACATTTTCAGCCGAAATAACTCCCCCGCACGACTGGCATTTCATCGCTTCCATATTAACGTTGCCGGGCAAATCTACTTTGTAGGTTATATTAATCGGGGTTTCGGCCGGTTTGCGGCGTGAAGCAAAAAAGATGAGCCCAAAACCGATCAACACGCTGATTAACCCCACCCACAACCAGGCGGGCGTCCCCGTCGGGCTAAAGGCAGCCCACATAAATAAAACTCCAAAAAAGATTAAAATTGCGGCGGCAATATAAGCAATAATTTTCATGGCGTCCCTCCAGATAAGCATAGTGTAGCATGATAGCCGGTGGCGTGCAATCCATTTCAGGCGGCGCGCCGTCCATTATTATTTACGCAAATGCGGGTTAACAGTTGCAGCGATGAATTTGTCTCTGGGTCTTGCCATTCTGAAAAAAGGGCGGTAAAATAGGGGTCGTTGTGAAAAAGACAACACCCAAGTGTATCGGGGCGTGGCGCAGCCCGGCTAGCGCGCTTGCATGGGGTGCAAGAGGTCGGAGGTTCAAATCCTCTCGCCCCGACACGAAGAAAGACAGGTTAATCGCCTGTCTTTTTTGTTTTTTCGGAGTTTCTCCCCACAGGGGGATTATAAAATCCTCTCGCCCCGACACAAAAAGCAGACTCTTCATGAGTCTGTTTTTTTTATTCATCGAAGGTTCTCCCCACGGGGGGATTATAAAATCCTCTCGCCCCGACACGAAGAA
>JAJTBH010000235.1 GCA_021287005.1 Anaerolineae bacterium | reverse complement strand
TAACTTTTACGGTTACCAGAACTGTCGAATTTCGACAGGAAATGCTCGATTTTAAGAAAAGAAAAGAACAACTTGAACATGCCCAGGCGCAGGGTAATTATTCCGAACTCAAACGCCTTGAATTAATTAATATTGAATTATTCCCTCAGCAGGTCATTTATTATGTCGATTTATCCATCTGTTTGATGCATTTGAATGAAGTCGACCTGGCCTGGCAGGTTTTATCACAGGCCTGGCAAATAGCCCGCAACAGTTATCGGGTTTTAATTGGTATGTCCAATTATTTCTTGAAAGTTGGCAATTTTGCTATGGCCGAAAAAACATGCAAAATATTAATGGATATGGCCCCCAATGAATTGATGGTTCTGGCAATGCTGACCGAAAGCCTGCTCGGACAAAATCGGTATGAAGAAGCAGTAAAGATCGGGGTGCCATTAATTGAAGTTGCCAGCATGGTCGGTGAATTGCCTGAAGGGATGAATTATTATTTAATTCGGAGAATGGCAGATTATCTGGAACAAAAAAAGGATTACAACACCATTCTTCACCTCTGGGAAACATATATAAAAAATAAACAAAACGATATTGAGGCAAGGCTGGAATTAGTTAAAGTATTAACGCGCCAGGGAAACCTGGCCAGGGTGCTGCAATTAATCACCGAAATTCGAAATATTTCTCCTAAAAACAACGAGTTGGAAACAATCATCCGCGAATATAACATCCCTACAGGAAAAAAACGTCCTGATTGATCCATCTTAATAAATAATTTTTACAGATCAAAACGTTTTGGTTTTTTTATAATAGACTCACAACTTTCACGCGATTTTTATCTCCCCTTCATTTTTGATTTATAGCCATCAAGAACCTGGTGTGTTATTCTATTGTCAGGTGCCGGAATAGACGAATTTGGCACTTTAGATGTGATTCGAGTACGATTTATGCAACTCGAAATGCAACAAGTAAAAGAGGTTAAATTATGGGTTACTTGACTGCTTTCAAAATAGGCTCATCTGCTTTAAAAGCGCAGCAATTACGCCTGGATATCATTTCAAATAATATTGCCAATGCAGAAACCACACGTACGGAAGCCGGGGGGCCTTACCAACGACAGGATGTGGTATTTAAAGCCAACGAACAAAATGTGCCGTTTGGCCGGCTGGTTACCTCGGGCTCGGGATTAAATACCGAACTGGTGTCTCTGAATGGCGTGCAGGTCAACAAGATCGTTACCGATACTTCACCGGGAACAACCGTGTATGACCCCACGCACCCGGACGCGGATGAAAATGGTTATGTAACCTATCCGAATGTAAATATGGTTGTTGAAATGACCAATATGCTTTCGGCAACCCGTTCCTATGAGGCCAGCCTTTCGGTCATTGAGGCTGCTCGCTCGACGGCAAGATCGGCAATCAGTATCGGTCAAGCATAAAAAGGATAAAAACACATGAGTATCACACCTTTGACCAGTAAAATTACGCCTTTAAATGTGGGTGAAACCGGCTCCATCACCAACGGCAGTGCGTCAAACACGGCTGGAAAAATTGAGAGCACGTTCAGCGACATGCTTAAAAATCTTGAAGAAACTCAGGCGACTAGCGATTCTTTGCTGGAAAAATTGTCTGCGGGTGAAAATGTAGATTTATCGCAATTAATGATCGCCACTCAGCAAACTGACATCAGTTTTAAGACGGCCATGGCAATCAGAGATCGTGTCGTGGAAGCTTACAAAGAAATCATGCGCATGACCGTTTAAAACAATCGTATTAGGAAGGAACATTAAATGTTTACACGATTCCTGAACCAGTTCAATGCCTTCTGGCAGCGACAAAACCAGACCGTCCGTGTAGTACTGATTACCTCAGTTGTTGTTATTTTAATTGTTATACCGGTATTAATTACCTGGGCAAGCCAACCGACTTATGGTGTGGCTTTCAGTGAACTGCAAGAGACGGATGCAGCCAATATCGTGGATAAATTAAAGGCAGCCAATATTCCTTATCAAATGAAAGGCACATCTACCATTCTTGTGCCAACCGATCAGGTTTATGATGTGCGTTTAATGATGGCCAAAGAGGGGCTGCCGACTTCCAGCACGGTGGGTTTTGAACTATTCAGCGGAAACACCCTGGGCATGACCGAGTTTACCCAAAAGGTCAATTACCAAAGGGCATTGGAAGGCGAATTGGAGCGTACCATCGGCAGCCTGGATGCGATCAAAGCCGTGCGGGTGCATATTGTTACCCCGGATGAATCGTTGTTTGCCAGTGAACAAAAACCGACCACAGCTTCAATTACGGTTGAAGAAAAGCCCGGTAAAAAATTGGATGCCTCACAGGTACGGGCAATTGCATTTCTTGTTTCAAACTCAGTGGAAGGTTTAACCACCGAAAATGTGGTTGTGGTGGATACAAATGGTAATTTGTTGATGTCGGGTTCCAATGATGCCGCGTCAACGGCTGCTTCACAGGTGGATACCCGCCGCGCAGCCGAAAAAGCCCTGGCTTCAGAATTGCAGAAGAAAGTTAAAGACCTGCTGGATACCGCCCTGGGAACCAATCGTTCGGTTGTGCAGGTGAGCGTGGCTCTGGATTGGAGCGAAAAAGAGATTACCAAACAGGAATTTGATCCAACCCCGCAGGCTGTGCGCAGTTCGCAACAGCTTGCCGAGAGTTATTCCACGGATGGTCAGGTGACCAGCGGCATTCCGGGGGCTACCACAAACCTGCCTGATCAGGCGCAGCAGGCTGCCGGCGCCAATGGCGGCAACCTGGTATATTCTCGCACGGAAATTACCAATAATTATGAAATTACCACCACGGAATCCAAAGAAAAGGTTGTGCCCGGTGACATTAACAACATTTCGCTTTCAGTTCTGGTGGACGGCGTCAGCGATCAACAACAGTTAACCGCTTTACAGTCGGCCATTTCGGCTGCCGTCGGCATTAATCAGGATCGCGGTGATATCATTTCGGTACAATCGTTAGACTTCGATAAAACCGTGGCTCAGCAACAGGCGGATGAACAGGCCACCAGTGACCGTAATGCATTGATCATCACCATCGCAGAAATCGCGGCTGTGGTATTAGTGTTAGGTTTCCTGTTCTGGTATGTGCTAAGATTATTACAGAACCTGAAAATGGCTTCTGTTGAAGTTTGGACACCGGTGTTAAAACCGGTCGCTGAAGTGGCCGCATTACCGGTAGAACAGGCCCCGATTGTGCCAATGATACCGCAACCGGAACCGGTGATTGAAGAGCCGATCATCCCCATTGCACCGCCTCCCGTTGTCGCTGCCCCCGTTGTACTTCCGCCTCCGCCTAAACGTAAAGTGGAAGTAATGCAAACGCCGGAAGAAGAGCAAATGCAAAAAGTTGTTGCACGTTTGGCCGACGATAACCCGGCCAGTGTGGCTGAAATTATTCAGCTTTGGTTAAATGAGGATAAACAGAGAAATGTCTAATCAATCTTTTCCCAATAATCCCAAAACACCTCCTCCTGCCAAGGGAGGGGCAAACCCACAAGCCGCTGCCGGTAATTCTCCCAAGGATTCCAATGATGCGCTTGAAGAACAATTAAAAAAGTTATTGTCTCCGGTGGCAGATAACAATCCCGCCAATATCGCTGAAATTATTCATATGTGGTTAAACGAGGATAAAAAACAGTTATGAGCGATATGGTTTCTACTTCAGGTGTCTCAGGTCTGGAGAAAGCGACAGCATTGTTGCTTTCTCTGGGTGTTGATGCTTCTTCGCGTGTCCTGCAGTACCTGGGTGAAGCCGAAATCGAACGCTTGCTGTTATCGATCAGCGAGGCCGGTGCGGTTTCTGCCGATACACGTCATACGGCTTTGGAGGAAGCATACGCGCTCTCCATATCCGGTATAGACATGATGGGCGGCGGTGCGGAATATACTCGCCAATTGTTGGCCCGCGCAGTCGGCCCGCGCCGCGGCGCTGAAATTTTGGAACGTATCTCCGCCAGGCAGCAGTTATCCTCGTTTGATATGTTGCGTAATGCCAACTCGGCAGAAGTGGCCGTACTGCTGCAAGATGAACATCCGCAGACCATCGCATTGGTGTTATCGTACCTTGAAGCCAAACTGGCCGCAGACATCCTGACTCAGATGCCCAACGATATCCAGGTGCAGGTAACCTTGCGTCTTGCGCGTATGGAAAGAGTTTCTCCACAGGTGGTGCAGGTGGTGGAGCGCAACCTGAAGCAGAAATTATCGGGCGTGTTAAGTGCTGCCGATTTTCGGGCAACGGGTGGTGTTAATTTCCTGGTAAAAGTGTTAAACCAGGTGGACCGTGATGTTCAAAAACGTATTTTTGAAACCCTTGAGCCGACTGATCCGAAACTGGTGGAGGAAATTCGGGCGAACCTGTTCACCTTTGACGACCTTACCAAACTGGATGACCGTACCATGCAGCGGATTATGCGTGAGGTCAGTAAACAAGACCTGGTTCTGGCGCTTAAGGCTGCGCCCGAAAAACTTAAGGATCAAATCTTTAAGAACATGTCTGAACGCGCTCGCGAGAGTTTGATTGAAGAGCTTGAAATTCTTGGCCCGCAATTGGCGAAAGATGTTTATCAGGCTCAGCGAAAAATTGTCGAAACCGTACGTGCTCTGGAAGATGCCGGTGAAATTATCATAGCTGGTAGCGGTGCTGGAAATGAAATTATCCTCTGATAAACTGGAGAAAGTCGGAAGTGTTTTACAGGTAAATGATTGGCAGCCGGTGGATTTTCTTAATGAAATTTCAGCCGGTCCACTTCCGCGCGACAATCGGAAAAAAACGGAAGAAAATGTACCGGAACCATCCAGGGTAATTAAACTATCCATAGCTGATGCTGAACGATATAAAAAAGTGTTGGATGCGGGGAATACACCGGCAGAAACGGCTGCCTGGGAACCGATCGATTTTAACGCGGAAGTTGAATTGCCGCTTGAAGAAATTATAGAGGCAGATGCAGATATTCCAGATGAAGCTGTAGAAGATATCCTGATGCACCCCACGGAAGAGGAACTGAGATATCAGGCTGAAATGCTGGCAGAAATTGAGCAAAAACAGGCTGAAGCTGCGGCGGCGCTTGAAGAAGCTCAAAAACAGGCCCAAGATTTATTAAGCCAGGCCAGAGAAGAGGCCGCCCATCTGGTCAGCCAGGCCCATGATCAGGCAGAACAAATTAAACAAACCGCCTATGATGAAGGCGCTTCCAGGGCAAAACTTGAAAGTGAAGAACAATTGCAGCATGTAACGGCAATTATTAAAGAAACCCAGGACTGGCGTCAAAAAATTCTCGATCAATCGGAAGATGTTTTAATAAAAATGCTGCAATCGATTGCCCGGAAACTTTTTGGAAATGGATATGTTCTGGATGCAAACAGTATTGAAGAGATGATTGGCCGGGCCATTACGGAAGCCAATCGCCTGGGTAACTTAAGGGTCTATGTAAATCCTGACGATCATGGGGTGATCCTGTCGGTCTGGCAGGAATCAGACCTGGTGGTAAATGGTCAAAAAATACAACTGATTCCGAGCCAGAATATCTTACGTGGGGGCTGTTTTGTTGAAGGCGAGTTCGGTGTCGTTGACAGTCGCATCGAGGTTCAGTTGGAAATTCTTGAGAGTGAATTAAATCGCACATTTAACACTCGCGAACAAGAAAAACAACGCCAGGCCGACCTGGCTGATGACTTTACGGTAGAAGAACGGGATTTACCCATGCCCGACCTGGCTTCATTGGAACAGGTGCAGGCCATGGAAACTTTACCGGAAGATAATATTGATATTGAAAATAATTTATCGACTGTGGATGAAACGGAAGTAGAGGAAAATGTTCTCGAAAATGATTCCCAATCTGAGTGATTACCTCGACGTGATTGACCATGTACAAACGTTGAGGCCTTCCGGGCGGGTAACCCAGGTAATCGGGTTGACGGTTGAGGCAGTGGGTCTGGATTGTCAGATTGGCGAAGTTTGCGAAATCAGGGGGCGATCTGCAACCACGGTGCTGAGTGAAGTGGTCGGGTTTAAAAATAAAAATACCCTGTTAATGCCCCTGGATGAAATGTCAGGGATTCAACCGGATTGTGAAGTGCATCCGATGGGCTCGGTTTTTCGCGCGCCCGTTGGATTTGAGTTAATGGGCCGTGTTTTAGACGGTTTGGGCCAACCCATTGATGATATGGGCCCGCT
>JAJTBH010000234.1 GCA_021287005.1 Anaerolineae bacterium | reverse complement strand
TATTTTAACGATCTCTAAAGCACTGGCAAGTGGTTGGCGAGTTGTTCCGGTTTTAACCAGAATTTCCAGTTTATGGGCAGCCGTTTTCTGTTCATCTCGCGTAAATAAAAACCCCATCATACTGCAAGTGTAGACCAGGAATAACAATACCAGATTAAAATCATCCGGTTCAGCTTTTGTTAATAATAATTTTCGCAATTGTTCCTTAAGTAAAAATTTGGCGGAGGCCCCCGGGTCTGATGAAGCGGGTTGGTCTGGTATCACCCATTCAACTTTTTGATCATTTCCTGAACTAATCACCTGTTTCAGGTTTAATTGTTCCATCAAATTTTTCTGGGTTTTCCGTTGGTGGATGCTGAGCGTATCCATCCAGAAATGAACTTTGGCGTTCCGTTGAAAATTGATGATTTTACTTAAAACATTATCAAGAATTTCATCCTGACAGGGTTCGGAATTTTCAAGAATTATTTTCCCTTTGGGTTTTAAATTTATTCTATTTAATAAAGCCAATTCGGCTAAAATTGCAGCACTGATTCCATAGTATAAGGGGGTTTCAATTACACGATGAACCCGCAATTTTTCATCATTCAATCCCAGTATAAATAATGCTTCCGGCAAGGTTAGATTTAACATTATATTTCCTCCCTGAGAAAACAATGAATTAGCTCAAAAAGTTAACATCCTTTTCAAAAGTCTGCAACTTTTGGATTTGTTCTTGAATTTCAACCGTTAATTTTGACACGCCACTGGATAATTCATTATTAACCATACTTCGCAAATTAACAGTTTCGGATAAAAGAGTCTCCATTTCACCGGCAATGTTAAGCAATAGAGCGTCCAGGCGGGCCAGTCGGGCAGCGGCAAGTTTTTCCTGATTCACTTTGTCTTCAAGCGCAATCCGGGCGCTTTGATATCCCTGTTTGGCCTGTGGATCATCAATATTATCAATCAATCGCTGTAATTGAATTAATTCATTCTCAGCTTTTTTTCCGGTGTTTACCTCACGATAATTCTCCAGAGGGGTTAAACGCACGCATAATTGATAAGTTAATTCCACCAGAGTTTGCAGTTCATCCTGCAATGGGATAAATGCCCTTTTTTGAGATGAGGGCGCTGAAGAAAGCGAGTTAAATAAACTGACCTGCACCCGTTCAATCCGTTTAAATATGGTCTGAAAACGTTCCGGTAAAGGTGTTCGTTCTTGTATGATCTGATTAAGACGAACCGCCGGGTCAAAAACCATAAACAGAACCATAATTACCCAAAAAATTAAACCGATTGGAAACAACCACCATGCAGAGAGCAGCCCGGCAGCCACAGCCGCAACCAGCATGAAAATGTTAATTGGATTGGACAGGGCATTAAACCATGATGAACGCATTTTCAGTCCTTTTAGAAAAATGTGGCAATCTCAGAATATACCTGATTGATATTTTCAGGTTTTCCTTCATACTGCCGTCCCCCGGTCGATTCGGCCATCTTTTTTAATACGTCAGCATCAAAATCATCGCCATACCCGATGGTAAATAATTTGATACTGTTCCCGCCCTCTTCACTCTTTGACCCGATTTTTTTGACCACATCATTAATCGAATTAACTGAAGCCGTGTCATTGCCATCCGAAAGAACCACTACAGCGCGGATATGTTTGGGGTTGGCATTTTTCTCCAATTCCTGATAGGCATAAACGACTGCATCATATAAGGCCGTATCTCCGCCTTCTATAATGGCCGAAACCCGTCTGGTGATTTCGATTCGTTTGGGACCCAATTCTGTCAGGTCCATCATCAAATTTACATCGCTGCTGAATGTGATCACTTGCAACCGGTCGCGGTCTTCCAGAAGGTTGATAAATTGCACCAGGCTGGTACGGGCTGCGGCAATTTTTTCACCAGACATCGATCCGGAAACATCTACGACAACGGCCAGATCAACGGGTTTTTTAATTTCCTTCCAGACAGTCTGAATATTATTAATCACATCGGCTTTGGGAATTTCCAACACCGTTTTAGGTTGTTGAGGATCAATGCCATGTTGGCTGTCTAAAGGCACGGTTAACGCGATCGAAGGGTCAGAAGGTCGAAAACCGAGTTGGATAGCCTGCACCTGCTGTGGTTTATCCAGCAGATAAGTTTGAAATTTTTCAGCGGCTTCACGTTGCTCCACGGTTACCCAGGGGGCATTCAAAATGCAGTAGGGATGATTGGCCCAAAAAGTGCCCTCCTTAGGGTAAATGGCCACCACAGGTATTTGCGAGCTGGCGCCACTGAGCCGTTTGCTTTCTTGACTCACCACCAGGTTCTCATAAAGTACAGCCGCGCTTAAATACGAGGGGCCTTTCTCAAACATTCGGGTTGCAAAAAAACCCGTGCTGGTGCCATAGTGAATAATGCTTGCCTGAACGTTGGCCATAAAATCTTTTACGGCAGTATTTTGTAAATCGGCATTGGTTAAAGAGCGTTGTTTGCCGGCCCCGGCATATGCTTGAGCAACAATCGCAACCAGGCCGCTGTTGCTATATGCGGGGTGCGTATGACCAAATTTAAATTGTCCCCATTCAGGGTAACCAAATTTCTCCCACCCATCCGCAGCAGTGGCCATGCCGGCAATATCACCCCAACCTATGCTTTTGTCCGGCCACCCTAATGCTTCGGCCATCGGTTTCCACATGGCAATTACAACCGGACTGAGCACCAGGTCTTTCGCTTTATCACTGACCAGATCATCGGAGTGGTTTTTTCGCCATTCCATATTGGCCACAGGTATATATAATGAAGAAGCCGGGCTCCACACAACGGGTTGCAATGTCCCACTCATAATTTGTTCGACTGCTTCAATTGAACCCATCGGGGTCGCCTGAATTTCAATTTGACTACCTTCGCTGGTGGTGGTTTTCGTTTCATTAAAAGCTTTTATGGCCGGTTCCAACCATTCCTGTTTCTCAGAGCCATAAACGACCTGTACAACCACTTTTTTACCTAACCCCAGGGCAGTTAACGGGCTGCAACCGGATAAAAACAAATTAAAAACAATAAAAAATGAAATCACCGAATAGATTTTTTTAATTTTCATTGAAGCACCTTTTATTGGTTAACATTCCTGATCCAAAAATCAAGCAGGGTATTTAACACATTACCGGAAGGAAGTTTTGCTTGCGGCGGCAGGTTAATATTAAGGCCGTTACCGGCATATCGACTTAATGGGCTGCCCGCTGAATCCAACGCGATGGACGTGTCTGCCGGGCGAAAGCCATATTTTATTAATGCGTTTTCCTGAGCATCATGGCTTAACAGATAATCCACAAAAATCTCTGCTGCCTGCGCCTCTTCCGGTTTTACCCATTCAGCCTGAAGAATACAAAACGGGTGATCACTCATAATGGTCAACGGCGGGTAATAAACGCGTAGGTCGCCATAACGACCGACCGCATTGTCGGCCTGTTCAATGGCAGTTGACTCGTAGACTGTGACAACATCATACATGCTCGGCCCATAAGCGATAATATCTTTCATATATGTGCCGGTGCTGTCTCCAAAGCTGCTCACACTGTTTTCAACATCCAACAGCCACGTTTTATATTCAGGATTATTTAATATATCCTGAGGAGTTAATGAATCGCTTTTTCCAAAATAATCAAATGTGAGTGAGAGCAAGGTCATAAACCCGCTGTTGGATGTGAGCGGATTGGTATGGCCAAATTTAACATATCCCCATTCGCCATATCCCCGGCTGGCCCAACCGGCCGGGTCGCTGACGGCATCGTGTAATTTTTTCCAAACATCCACAGGCAGAGTGTTATCTCCCCATAACACATTGGCGCGCTCACGCCAGGCAACCAATACCAGGGGTGTGTTTACCACCGGGCGGCACACCTGCCGGTCATTAACATTCACCAGGGCACGCCCATATTTTGCAGCCGATAAATCTTGCAGAATGGAAATTTGCAGGGAACTGGCCGGGCTGATTAAAGCTGGCTGGCGGCGGCCATCCAACACATCCAGAATCATTTCGCGTGAACCCATTTCAGACGCCGATATTTTTATCGGCCTTCCATTTAAAAGGTGATTGTTGTTCTCGAACCTGCCGATTTCTTCATTCAGCCAGGCTTCTTTTTCTGTAGAATAAATTAAATTTACGACAACCGGCTGTGGTGGAGGAAGAATCAATTCTCGTAACGGAGCATACGAAACCTGGCGTATTGCCGGTGAAATTAAAGAAGCTATTAAAATTGAAACACTGATAATCAAGAAAAAAGATAATAAAATCCAATTTTTTCGGGGCACGCTCATTTTAAGGTCTCAGATCTCTTCAGTTTGTTGTTAACATTTATTGTTACTGTTTTCCGAAAATAATGTAACATACTAAGATTAACGACCCTTTAAATTCAGGTTAATATATCAAAACACTTATAAACTTTTTTTCTGAATTCAGGCATTATAATTAGCGTGTGACTACATCTCAAATTTCCAAAACAAATACCAAAACCGGCGGAGGCATCGACCTGGCTTTTGCCGTGGTTGTCTTGGCTGCTTATTTCACGACCTTCAGCGCCACACGCCAGGCCACCGTCTTACAAATTATTCTCTTAATCGGATTGGGCATTTTTTATGTGGCCATGGGAATTTACGGATATGCCTATATCAGTCATTCCTTAAATACCTTTTATCATCTGGCCTATTTTGCGGTTCAGTTACCCGTCGCCGGTCTGATCATTTTTTTGGGTAAAGGGGTCAGTTACAACGCCATGATCCTGCTCCCGCTGGCCGGGCACAGTGTGATGTTGATGAGTCAGGACCGCATGATGCTGGCGAATGTTGCCATCGGCCTGACTTACCTCGTCTCGGAATATGTGCTCGGATACTCCTGGGGCGAAATTATGAACGGTTTTCAAATCTTTTTAGCCGGACAGATTTTTATTGTCGCTTTTACCCAGATTGCCATTAATGAAGAAAAAAACCGCAAAGAGGCCGAACGTCTGGCCGCCGACCTGGCGGAAGCCAACCAACGTTTGCGACTTTATGCATTTCAGGTTGAAGAACTGGCCATCACCAAAGAACGTAATCGCCTGGCTCGCGAAATTCATGACGGCCTGGGACATTTTTTGACAACCATCCATATGCAGATCCAGGCTGCCCGGGCTATCATGCCTACCAACCCGGAGAAAGCCATGTTAACCCTGGCGCAGGCACAAAATTTAACGCAGGAAGCCCTGGCGGATGTACGCCAATCAGTATCCACCCTGCGAGCATCACCGGTTGAAACTCTACCGTTGGAAGAAAGTATTCACAAATTAATTGAAAATTGTAAAAATAGTGGTGTTTCGACCGAGTTAAAAGTCTCCGGTGAGCCTTTTTCTCTTGTCCCACAAAAGCAGCTTTCCATTTATCGCGCAGCTCAGGAAGGGATTAACAACGCCCTAAAACATGCCCAGGCTTCCCATATCTGGCTTCATCTCGACTATACGCAGGTCAGCTCCGTACGCCTGGTGGTCAGCGATGACGGGCTGGGCGCAAACAACCTTAAACACGGCTTCGGGCTGATGGGCCTGCAAGAGCGTATGCACTTACTGGGCGGAGAAATGCGCATCTCCACCAATCCCGGAAGTGGTTTCACATTTGAAATAGTGGTGCCGGTATGAATCAAATAATAAATCTTATGTTGGTCGACGATCAAGCCTTGTTCAGGGAGGGATTACGAACCCTGCTTTCCACTCGTTCGGATATTAATGTTGTGGCTGAAGCGGAAAACGGTGAAGAGGCCCTGCGGTTGGCCGTGCAGCATCACCCTCAGGTTATATTGATGGATTTGCGTATGCCATTAATGGATGGTGTCACGGCTACACGACGTTTGAAAGATAACCTCGCGGACTGCCGGGTCATCGTCCTGACAACCTTTGATGATGATGATCTCGTTTTTGACGGTCTGCGCGCCGGCGCGGTGGGGTATTTGCTTAAAGATGTGTCGTCGGATAAACTGGTTGAAGCCATTCATGCTGCTGCACGCGGAGAATATTTTTTACAACCATCCATAACGGCCAAGGTAATGGCAGAATTCTCACGCATTTCCCGCCCCATTTCTCGCCCGACCGATATCATGGCCGAGCCGCTTTCCAGTCGTGAGTTGGAGATATTACATCTGGTTGCCGGTGGTTTGAGCAACAAGGAAATTGCCGATAAGTTATTTATTAGCATTCATACGGTAATTACTCA
>JAJTBH010000233.1 GCA_021287005.1 Anaerolineae bacterium | reverse complement strand
TAACCTAAAAATACGGATGCATAAAAACCCGGTTTATGCCGGATCACGAAAAAAAGTGATAGATTTTAAAATCGCCATTTCTGACATGGCTTACCGGGGAAAAATAATCAATAATTATCATTTATTCACAGGAAATGATTTATTTAACCTGACACTATTCAAAGGGCTCTTTTACCTGAACCCCCAATAAACCGATTAATTGAACGGTCTGAAGGGGTGCAATAATGGCGCCCGCCAGTGTTTTGCCATCTATCCGGATGGCGTCAATGCAAGCCGTACGGAAATCGGTGCCATTTAGTTTCGCCCCCTGAAAGCTGGCGCGCGTTAAATCACAATCGGCAAAGATTACCCCGCTTAAATCAGCCCCTTCAAAAGAAGCCTCCCGCAGGTTGCATTTTTCAAAGCGGGTTTTCTTAAAAACGGCCGATGAAAACATAGCCCGTTCGGCATTACATTCATATATCAGTACGTCCTCAAAATGAGTCTCCCACAAACCGGCGCCCAGAAGACGGTTTTCCTGAAACACCACCTTGTGATGGCGCGATTTTTCCCACTCAACCCCTGAAAGATCACATTGTTTAATTTCAACATCCAAAAAACGCAAGCGCTGGATTTTCGTTTGAGTAAACAATACCCGTTTAAGTCCAACCTGTTCAAGCGTCAGAGAGGCAATTTTCTCATTGCCATAGTCGTATCCTTCCAGGGATACTTGATAAACCGTTGACTGGCGGAGAATGAAGTCTCTATCCACAGATTGTAATATTTTGGGAAGGTGTGGCGGTAAAATACCCTGGCGTGTGATCGATTTCATGGCAACTCCATTTATTCAGATCATACCATAAATTACAAGGCATCATCGTCGATTAATAGCCGCGTTATCATCTTTAAAGCCGGCAACTTATAAAATAAGGTTAATAAATGCTATAATGAAACCGCCAATTAAACTTTTTACAATTTAACACTAACCCATGACCATTTTACCTTGCGTTAACCTTTTAGAAATGCACGCCATTGTTAAACACTTTCCCGGTGTTACGGCATTAAACGAGGTTGAGTTTGATATCAAACCGGGTGAAGTGCATATGTTATTGGGTGAAAACGGGGCCGGCAAATCAACCCTGATAAAAATTTTAAGCGGGTTATATCCCCCGGATATGGGTGAGATTATTTTTAAAGGGGATAAAACGTTTTTTTCTTCACCTCGCGACGCTCAACGAGCAGGCATCAGCGTCATCTATCAGGAACCAACCCTGATTCCCTCGATGAACGTTGCCGAAAATATTTATCTGGGCGATGAACCCACACATACCGGTCCGTTGGTTGGGATTGATGAAACCCGACTGATGAACAATACCATGCAGCTATTCGATTATTTAAATATCACGCTTGACCCGTTTGCCCTTGTCAGCGAGTTAAGTCTGCCGGAAAGGCAGATGGTAGCCATCGCCCGTGCTTTGCACCTGGAAGCCGACCTGGTCATCATGGACGAACCTACCGCCATGTTAAACCAGAGCGAAGCTGTACGTTTATTTACCGTCATCAGAAACCTGCGATCTAAGGGAATCAGTATATTATATGTAACCCACCGCCTTGAAGAAGCCATTCAAATCGGTGACCGCGCTACCATATTGCGCGATGGACGCTGTATAACTACACGCAGTATCACTGATTCCTCAATTTCCGACCTGGCCAGCCTGATCGTCGGCCGGGATATTAATGAACAATTTGAATGCCTGCATCAACCCGGCAGTCGTGAGTTATTAAGACTTGAAAATATCAGCTCGGAAAACGGTATTCAAGATATTTCCTTCCATCTAAATGCCGGTGAGGTCCTGGGAATCACCGGTTTAATCGGCGCCGGGGGAACATCCATATTACGCGCCATATTTGCGGCCGATCCCATCAATTCAGGTCAGGTTTATATTGACGGCGAACCGATGAAAATCCGCTCACCCCAGGAGGCCATTTCTTTCGGAATCGGTTTATTAACTGAAGATCGCCAGGGACAGGGACTTATCCTTGAAATGAAAACCCTGGAAAACATGTCACTGGCTTCGCTCGAAGAAATCGGCGCAGGTCCCTTTATCGATCTGGAAGCTGAATCCAACATTACCCGTCATTATGCCCAACGGCTTAATATTCATCTGGAAGACCTGACGCGCAAAGTGCAGTTCCTATCCGGAGGCACACAACAAAAGGTGGTGCTTTCGCGCTGGTTGGCCAATCAATGCCGGATTTTATTATTGGATGAGCCCACCCGTGGTGTAGACGTGGGAGCCCGTTTGGAGTTTTATCATTTAATCGACGAAATGGCACGGCGGGGTGTGGGTATTATTATCGTCAGCTCTAATCTGCATGAAATTTTTAACCTTTCTGACCGGATTATCGTGATGCGTTATGGTAAAATTGCCAGACTTTGCGACCGGCACGCTATTAATGCAGCCGAAGTGTTATCCTTGGCCGGCACGGGGAACATTTAGATGAGCATCAAATCTTCGATTAACAAAGTTAATCAACTAATCCAACGTTTTTACAACGCTTCCCAAGATAATTATTCTTTAGAACGTTTGGGCGCATTGGTCGGTTTGAGCCTGTTAATCTTCATTTTTTCCACATTGTCACCCACTTTTCGTGAATTTGATAATTTAATTTACCTTGCCAAAACCGCCGCCATCACTTTCAGCCTGGTTTCACTCGGACAAACGGTGGTTTTGATTTCAGGCGGCATCGACCTTTCGGTCAGTTCGGTCATCGCGCTCACCGGATTGATCACCGCATTTTTGTGTAGCACAGGTTTTGCTTTCATTCCGCCCCTCACGGGTGACCTTTCTTATATTGCCATACTCATCGCCTGGTTTGTCGGTGCCTGCATTGGCGCCGGGCAGGGCTGGTTGATCACCAAACGAAAGATCCCCCCTTTCATTGTCACTCTGGCAACCATGTTGGGCCTCCGCGGGTTGACCATCGGCATTTCCGGTGCTGTCATTTACGGCCTGCCCGATAATTTTCGTTGGATGACGGAAAGCCAGATTGGTTTCCTGCCCATGCCGGTGATCATCATGCTGGCCATTTATATATCAACCGCTTACACCTTGCGAAAAACCAAAATCGGGCGATATTGTTATGCCATCGGCGGCAATGAAACCGCCGCACGCCTGGCGGGTATCGATGTGGATCGATACCGGATTTATTTTTACGCTTACAGCGGCCTGCTGGCAGCCATTACCGGCACGCTGTTGGTCTCCCATTTAAATGTAGCCATCTACTCTCACGGAGATGGATATCAGTTTACTTCCGTTGCCGCGGCCGTAATCGGCGGTACCAGTCTTTCGGGCGGCATCGGCGGCATCTGGGGCACGGTGATCGGTGTGGCCATTCTGGCCATTATTCCATCCGGTTTAATTATGTTAAATGCGCCCTCGTGGTCGCGGGATGTAGTTACCTCGGTGATTATCATTCTGGCGGTGATGATTGATGTGGAACGCTCTCACGCGCGTAAAAAAGAAATTCAAATTGAAGCCAGTCAAAGCGTAACCACCAGCCGTTATCTGAACGACATTTTGGAACACCTGGCTAAACGGATTGAAAAATATATCGGCACGACCTATTTCCGCCTTTATCTGGTTGATCAGGATACCGGCGACTTGGTGCCTCATGAGAGCTTTTTACATGATAACACCCCGATAAATGCAAACTCGATGGGCAAAAGCCAGATTGCCCTTGAAGCACAACAAAACGGAACGGCCGTATTAATTCAAGATCTGACCCGGAATGAATTTAACAGGGTCAAATTGATGAATACCGATATTCAATCCGCCCTGGCATTGCCGCTTTTTAACCGTGAACACTGCATCGGCGTCATTGAACTGCAAAGCCCCGGAATCAGTGCGCTTAAAGAAGACAGCATTGATGTGTTAAGCGACCTGGCTCGCCCCCTTTTAACCCAATTGGAAGACGCATGGTTATTTGAAAGCGGCTGGTTAATCCGCCAGTTAAGAGACGCACTGCGCCACCTGTGGGACGACCTTTATTTGGGGCGTCTTAAACTGGCTGCCTGGGCTTTATCCGAGCCGCAGCCCAACACGACTACCGGCGAAAAAGGCCAATCTCTGCGGGAATTGTTGGTTAAATCGATTGAAGCACTCAAACCTGAAGAATCACAAGCCATCTCACATAATATGCGAATTTATCGCATCTTACAATTGACGTATGTTGAAGAACAGGCCATAGAACAGATTATTAATACCCTGCATATCAGCCGCAGGCAATATTTTTATGACCTGAAAGACTCGATTGAGGTGTTAACTGACCATGTGGCGCGTTCACACCATTAAGCTGAATGTTGGTAATATGGCCAAAAAAATAAAAAACTTTATTTTTAGTTTCGTCATCATCTGCCTGTTTTTAAGTGCATGTTCATCCAATTTGCCTTTTAGAATCGGTGCAAATGATAACGTTTCGGGTATATCGGGTGGGCAAACTTATGTCGGTTTTGTTCCGCCGGCCTTGACCAGCCCGTTTCACGTTTCCATCATTGCCGGAGCGCAAAGTCGCGCCGCTGAATTGGGCTGGAGAATGGAAGTTCAGGCCCCGGCCTCAGAAGGCGATTTTGCGTCCTTTGTCAGTACGGTGGAACAGTTACTCAAAAAAGGCGTAAATATCGTTACGATTAACCCCATGAACGCCAGTTCTGCCATTACGGCAGTTAAGGCAGCCAACGCCCAGGGTGTGCCCATCATCGCTCACAATTTCATCACCCCCTTTTCAGCCGGCAATGTAAAAGCTTATATCGGTTACGACCAATGGGGCGGCGCTGAACAATTGGCAAAATATACCTGTACTTTGTTGGCAAAAAAATATCAAACCACACCTGAAAAAACTTCGGGAAAGGTTTTTATACTTTTGGGTATTGACAGTATTTTTACCCATCGTCGAACCGGTGGGTTTAAAGCCGGCCTGGGTAAATATTGCCCCAATGTTCGCATTGTCGGTGAACAGTCGGCGGAATGGCTGCGCACCATGGGCTCAGATGTTGCCACCATTGCTTTACAAAAAGATCCGGATATTGACGTTTTTTACGGCAACAGTGATGAAATGGCCATCGGCGCCACCTTGGCCGCAGAGCAGCGTGGACGCAAAGTAAATGTTGATTTTTGTGCGGTGGGTATTGACGGTAACCCCCCCACACTTGATATGTTAAAGGAGGGCAAATTTAGCGCCACCCTGGGTGTGGATCCTTATCGCATGGGTATCACGGTGATTAATACCATGCATAATATACTGGAAGGTAAAGATGTGCCGCAGTATATCATCACACCATCGGTGGTGGTGACTCCGGAAAATGTTAATGATTATCTGGACGGAAAATTATGGACTGAACCGATCGCCGGCCAGCCGGAACTGGATAACGATTTACCGACCGTGCCCTGAAATCGGGTTTTGTAGTACAATAAATTCGGCTAAACAATTTTTTACATCCAACCTATTCGATACATTCCCTTTTCCAGGGAAGATAACCCCATGTTTCCGGGGTTAAGAAACATTATTAAGTAAGGGTATTTTCCCGGTTAATAATGGTGTGGTTGATTTCCAACTGTTCTGTAAATTTCAGAGCAGCTTTTTATTTAACGCGGATGTGAAAAATGGAAGGTAAATGTTTTGTCTATTTTGAAGACCCATTCTGGGTGGCCGTCTTCGAACGTTATGATGAATCGGGTTATCGTGTTTGCCGGCATATTTTTGGCTCGGAACCCAATGATGCTGAATTACACCAGTTTGCGCTGTTATATTTTTACCGCCTGCGGTTCAGCGTTCCCACGAATCAAAAGCCTGAGCAAGTCGAATATAATTTCAAACGCCGCCAACGGGAAGCCCGTCGATTGATGGAAAATTCAAGTCATCTAAAAAAAGCCTGGGAGGCCATTAAAGATGAGCATGCCCGTTATAAAGCAGACCGTCAACAAATAAATCACGAAAAAAAAGAAGCCGGTGAGCAGCAAGTTTACCAGGCTCGCCGGCTACAGAAGAAAGAGAAACATCGCGGTCATTAATCCGTCTCGACGCGAAGGATACGGCCCCAATTGGCATTAAGCGGAATTTTAACTTTGCCATTATTGAAAATAAATGTGTCGGTCGGATTTAACAGGTCTTTTAAGACCCCTGAAAAAACCGGCAGGGTTAAATCCACCGGCACCGTCTCGTCGGCCGAATTTAACATAACAATCATGGTCTCACCTTCA
>JAJTBH010000232.1 GCA_021287005.1 Anaerolineae bacterium | reverse complement strand
TTAAACGATTTGTTTTTTATGATCTTAAAAACCAGAGGAGATAAACCCTCTGGTTTTTTTTATTCGTTTTGTTAAGTGAGAAGGATTATTACTCATGACGTACTAAAAAATTTTATGGGTAAAAAGGCCGTCGTGTTTTAATTATTTGGGTTTACCTTCGCGTGATCTTATAAAAATTTATTATAAAAAACCGCAGATAAGGTTATTTTTGACTGACTTTGACGCTTCGTGATAAAATAAAGCCCGAAACGAACTTGAAGAAGAGGTGCTCAGATGAATGAACCCATTTTAGTTGCAGTAGCCTGGCCTTACGCCAATGCCCAGATTCATGTCGGTAATTTAACCGGTGCATACCTGCCGGCTGATATTTTTGCACGTTACCAGAGAATGAAGGGCCGTGATGTGCTCATGGTTTCGGGTTCAGATGCGCATGGCACTCCCATTACGGTGCGGGCTGACGCCGAAAAAACCACCGCGCTGGAAGTTTACCAGCGCTTTCATCAGGGTTTTCTGGACTTATTCCAGGGTGTGGGCTTAAATTATGATTTGTTTACCAGTACACATACATCCAACCATTTTGATGTTTCACAAAAAATCTTTCTGGCCTTAAAAGAAAACGGATTTTTATATACGGCTCGTGAAAAACAATGGTTTGCCCCCAGCCAGGGACGCTTTTTACCCGACCGGTATGTGGAAGGTACCTGTTATATTTGCGGATACAACAATGCTCGTTCAGATCAATGTGATAAATGCGGCAACCTGTTGGACCCGTCTTTATTAATCGATCCGCGCTCCAAAGTGGATGGCTCAACCCCGGAATTACGCGAAACCGAACATTATTATCTTGACCTCGGAAAACTGCAACCGGATGTGGTTAAATTTTTGCAGGATCGTGAATCCTACTGGCGGCCGAACGTGTTACGCCAGTCTTTGGGCCAGATTCAGGCCGACAACCTGCGCGGCCGCGCGATTACGCGTGATCTCGATTGGGGTATTCCCGTTCCGATTGATGGTTGGAATGGAAAATGTCTGTATGTCTGGTTCGAAGCCGTGATCGGTTATCTTTCGGCCGCGATCGAATGGAGCCGAATTAACGGACAGCCGGATGCCTGGAAAAAATGGTGGCATAATCCCGAATCAAAAACCTATTATTTCATCGGCAAAGATAACATTCCGTTCCATGCCGTTATCTGGCCGGCGCAGTTGACCGGTTGCGGTTCGGCTTTTGATCGTTTGATGGGCGAGACTGAGCCCAAACCATTTGTATTGCCTTTTGATGTGCCGGCAAATGAGTTTATGAACCTGGAAGGGCAGAAGATTTCAGGAAGTCGCAATTGGGCAGTTTACGCCAATGATTTCCTGACCCGTTATGACCCCGATCCGCTGCGTTATTATTTGACGGTTAACATGCCCGAAAGCAAGGATACCGATTGGGATTGGGAAGATTTTTACAAACGCAACAATGATGAACTGGTCGCGACCTGGGGCAACCTGGTAAACCGGGTTTTATCATTTACATACAAACATTGGGAAGGCAAAGTTCCGGAACCCGGTGACTTGACCGAAATGGATCAAAACCTGTTAAATGCTGTGCAGGGTGGTTTTGAGACGGTTGGCAAAGAAATGGAAGCCGTGCGCCTGCGCGCAGCGCTGGGTGAAGCCATGCGTCTGGCGACTGAAGTGAACCGGTATCTGGATCAAACCGCACCCTGGACGGCCATTAAAACGGATCGCCAGGCAGCGGCACGCGCCATTTATGTGGCCATTGCCTGTATCGATATGATTAAGATCTTGTTGGCGCCCTTCCTGCCTTTTACCAGCGAAAAATTACATACCTTCCTGGGATATGAGCAGCCCTTGTTCGGTAAACAAAACGTTGCAAGTATCAGCGATGAGTTGGGTTCCCATAGCGCATTACAATATCAGGCAGCCAACGCTTCGGCAAAATGGGAAGCCAGTTATGTTAAACCCGGTACGCAGCTTAACCGTCCCGAGCCGCTTTTCCGCAAGTTGGATGCAGCCATTATTGAAGAAGAACGCTCAAAGTTGGGTGTTAAACCCGACTAACCATAACGGAAGGTTTTTGATTAAAAGCGGGATGATGCGGCGGCAGCTTTCGATAAATAAATCAAAGTTGCCGTAAGCCTCACCGGTCTGAGTATTCACCAGATCAGACACGCCGCGTAAAATCAAACAGGGTTTATGGTTCCGTTTTGCCACCCAGGCAATTGCTCCCGATTCCCAATCGGCGGCGATTGCCTGGTATTTTTCTTTTAACTCGGGAATATCATTGGGCAAAATGTCGCGGTCGGCGGAAACGAGTCGGCACATTTTTACGTGCATGGGTAAAGGCTGAGGCAGCCAGGAAAGATCAAGCGGCGTGGTATAAAAAGCGGTTGCTTCTTGAGGAGCCCCCATTTGTTCGACAATATCGTAAACCAGGGTTTCGGTGGCCAGAATAATATCGTCTTTTATTAAGCCGCTGCCGGCAAAACCGCCGCAGGTGCCCAGGTTAACGACTAAATCAGGCTGCCAGTGATCAATGATATATTGGGTTGAAGCCGCCGCAGATATTTTTCCCCACCCGCCTTGTATAAAAATGAGGGTTTGTTCATTGTTTGTTATGCGACACCAATCGCCAAATGGCGAAGGAAACACCTCGGTCGGATTTAAATATTCCCTGGCTATTCGCCATTCAGTGGAAGCGGAAAATATAACCGCGACGGTCTTGGGGATAAAATGAGGCATAAAATTACTCCCATGAGGATAACTTCTCAAGTAAATGGTTTAATGCTGCATTGGCCGAATCCATTTTGTTTTGCTGGCGATTTCCCAACCAGTTGTGCTGCCAGGTGAAAGTTCCGCCGGCATAAGACAAACCGATCCATACCAGCCCCACCGGTTTTGAAGGTGTGCCCCCACCCGGGCCGGCGATGCCGGTGATGGACAGGCTGACCAGTTTTTCGATGGGTTGCTGGCGACTGAACAACTGCCGGGCGCCGATGGCCATTTCGGAGGCGGTTTCGTGACTGACGGCGCCAAAATGTTCCAGAGTCTCAGGTTTTACGGATAATAAATGTGTTTTTGTCTGGTATGAATAAGCCTGCACCCCTCCCAGAAAATAGTCGGAACAGCCGGAAATATCCGTAACCAGGTGACCAAGCAGACCGCCTGTGCAAGATTCGGCCACACAAAGAAAGAGTCGATGTTTTAACAATAATTCACCGGCGATTAAGGCCGGATTCTGAGTCGTTGCAGGTTTCATAATATCCTCTAAGAAATAAATGGTATTATAACTGATTTGCCTACCCGCTCGAATGGAATGGAGTAAAATTAATATTCATCTGCCCGGAAAGCGTTTCATCCAGGCTTGACCGGTATTCACGCTTATGTTATAGTGCTCGCTAGTGACATCTATGCAAGATAACTTAAACCAAAAACCTCCTTTAGAGGATACAATTCCCGTGGATGTTTCCACGGATGATGCTGTAAAAGAAAAAAATACCACAGAAGATCGATGGGGACAAATCTGGGATAAACTGGTCCGCTGGGGACTGGGTGAAACCGTGTTGCGGGTGACCACCGCCGTTTTTTCAATATCCTTAATTCTGCTGGTTGTCTGGGTGATGGCTAATTTTTATCTGCGCGGCGAAGTTAATGTAAACAGCGGTTCCGGTTCTACAAATGGAAGGGAACCCACGCGCGCCGTCCAGATGGAATTACCGCCGATGGGAACGCCGGAAGGCAGTTCTTTTTTTGAGGACGGCGTCGCCCGTCAAAGCCTGATGCGAACTTCATTGTTAAGTGTTCAGCGAGATGACGTTCAACAATACGTTGTGCAAAAAGGCGACACCATATTTGGAATTGCCAGTAAATTTGGATTAAAACCTGAGACAATCTTGTGGGGAAACATTAATGTTCTGGGTGATAATGTTGAATTGTTATCTCCCGGACAAACTTTAAATATCCTGCCCACAGATGGCGTTTATTACGAATGGCATGCAGGGGACGGTTTAAATGGCGTCTCGGATTATTTTAAGGTTAAACCGGAGGAAATTATTGATTGGCCGGGAAATAACCTGAAACGAGAAACCTTGGGAGACCTGGCACACCCCAATATTGAAGCGGGAACCTGGTTGATGGTGCCTGGCGGCAAACGTGAGTTTATCAACTGGGCTGCACCTTACATTTCACGTTCTGATCCGGCGGTGGCAAAAGTTTTCGGCGCCGGCTTTTGTGGTGATGTGGTTGATGGCCCGGTGGGCACGGGGACCTTCATCTGGCCGACCATCGAGAAATATTTAAGCGGATACGATTATTCTCCCGAAACCAACCATTACGGCATCGATATTGCCGGTCAGTTGGGAAACGCGATATATGCAGTTGACACCGGCGTGGTGGTATATGCCGGATGGAATGATTGGGGTTATGGTAATGTGGTTGTGATTGATCACGGAGAAGAGTGGCAGTCGCTTTATGCACATATGAACTCGATTAATGTTTCCTGCGGTTCACCGGTTTATAAGGGAGACGTAATCGGCGTGATGGGGTCCAGCGGTAAATCTTCGGGTCCGCATTTACATTTTGAACTGCGTAAAGGCACAGCCAGGCTTAATCCGTGGAGTTATTTGCCGAAATAAAGTTAAGCGCGTGGTGACTGAGAGATAATTTCCGGTATGAATCAATTACGATTTTTACCCCGGCAGGAATATTTCCGTCCTGAAATTTTACCCGGCAGGTACATAAGTTATGCTGCCGGCCGAATAAATGCGGTAGAATCTGGTAGAATTGAAGGCGTTGCTGAAAGGACAATTACGTGAGATCGAGAAATCCTCTTTCGATTCTGCGATGGATATCATTAATTTTCATTTTTGCATCCATCCTGTTAACCGTCATTCAACTGGTACGTTATAGTCGACTGCGTAACAACTTCCCTCCGGGAATGGTGATGGCGGGTGTGCATGTGGGTGGATTAAGCCAGCAGGAGGCAGCCGAGCGATTAACCCAGGCTTACAGCATTCCGGTGGAAATTCGATATCAGGATGCCATTATTCAGATTAAGCCTGCACTGGTTGGTTTTAACCTGGATATGACAGCCATGCTGGCCGCGGCCGATTTGCAACGTATCAACCAACCTTTCTGGAGTGCATTCTGGGCTTATTTATGGGGCAACCTTCCGCAACCGGGAGAAGTGCCGTTGATCGCTTCGGTTTCTGAAGACCGCCTGCGGAATTACCTGGAAACTGAGATTGCTCCGCGTTATGACGCGCCGCCTACGCCGGCCATGCCTGTGGTTGGGACGGCTGATTTCTCGGCCGGAAAACCGGGAACCACTCTGGATATTGATCGGGCAGTCGTTCTAATTTCTGACGCTCTTCGTTCTTCGTCGTCGCGGGTGGTAAATTTAAGTTATAACCGTTCGGCATCCGCACGGCCGTCGTTTTCTGTTTTATCCACCATGTTAAAACAGCTAATCGATGTGGATGGTTTTGAAGGCGTCGCCGAGATTTATTTAAAGGATCTTGAAACGGGCAATGAGTTGGATTTAGCCTATCAAAAGGGCAGTGAACTTCCGGCCGATATCAGTTTTACGGCCGCCAGTACCATGAAAATTCCAATTATGATTACGGTATACCGGCGCACAGCCGAGCCGACGCCGCAGAATATCACTTCTCAGATTGAACGTATGATTCGATATTCAGAAAACGGGCCGGCTGACACACTTTTACAGGAAGCTGTGGATGTTAACCTGGGTCCGCTGGCAGTCACCAGTGATATGAAGGCGCTGGGTTTACAAAACACTTTTCTGGCGGGTTATTTTTATCCCGGTGCGCCTTTATTACAACGCATTCAAACCCCGGCCAATTCACGTACCGATATCAGCACCGATCCGGATGCGTATAACCAGACAACTGCGGCCGACATGGGCATGATGATGGAAGATATTTATGATTGTTCGGAAAGAGGCGGTGGAACTCTGGCGGCTGTCTTTGAAGGGGAAATTACTCAGGGGGAGTGTAAACAAATGATCAATTATCTTGAGATGGATCGAATCGGTGTATTAATTCAAGGCGGTTTGCCGGATGGCGCCCGTGTAGCCCACAAACATGGTTGGATTACGGAATATGATGGTTATATCCACACCATCGGGGATACCGCTATTGTCTATTCGCCCCGGGGGAATTATATACTCAGCATTTTTATGCATGATCCTGTACAATTGGTTTGGGAATCAGCGAATTTATTATTCGCCCGGCTGTCGAATGC
>JAJTBH010000231.1 GCA_021287005.1 Anaerolineae bacterium | reverse complement strand
ATCGAAGGATCTATCAGTAGTTTGATTTGTGGTGAATAGGTCGTTACATGATCGCACCGGGTTTTGTTAACGCGTTGATAAATGGAAGGTTGTGGTGCGGTCTGCGTTGGTGTCCTTCCATTGGACCGGCCAGGTCCCGCTCAGATCGCTTGACCACACCCTACAATTGAATCGGGTAAAAGTAGGGTGCGGTCGTTTTTTGACCGCACCGGGATTGTTAATGCGTTGATAAATGGAAGGTTGTGGTGCGGTCTGCGCTGATGCCTTTCAATTGGACCGGCCAGGTCCCGCTCAGATCGCTTGACCACACCCTACAACTATAAATGCATTTGCAATGTCAACATTCATAAAATATTCTCCCTTAAATTATTAATTATATGATTATCAATAAATTAATAAATCTGGTTTATTCCACCCTATCCAGATTTATTTCGGGATGCAAAATGGCGCAGGCGTGACAATGCAGCTCATTGGCCACCTGAAGCAGGTTTTTGCCGTTGACCGGATGCACCAGATTGGGAATCAATTCGGCGAAGGGGCGCGCAATATAAAGCCGCGCCCATAATTCGCTGTCAATAATTTCATTATCAAAAATGATGATGTCGATATCAATCGGCCGCGGCGCGTTTTTATCAATCGTGCGCACCCTTCCCAACTGATCTTCAATGGGGTGCAGCACCTGATCTTTTAACACACTGCGGCTGCACTGCGTGCGGAAAGCGACGGCCGTATTTAAAAAATTGGGTCCCCGGCTGCCCACAGCTTCCGTTTCCCAGGTGCTGGCAACGGCCATGATGTCGCCGGCGCGGCGCAGCAGCCGGACGGCCATTTGCAAGTTTATTTCGGCATCCATGTTTGAGCCAAGGGAAAGATAAGCCAGGTGAGTGAGGGGACCTTCCATAGAGATTTTTATTTTGAGCGTTCTATTTCCACGCCGACCGAGCGCGAAAAACGGACCGCACCGGGTTTTTCAACCCGCACACTGACCGTCTGAACGCCGGCAAATTCAAGCACCATATTGGCGATATCTTCGGCCAGGGCTTCCACCGTCAGACGTTCGGCTTTCTCAGCCAGAGCCTGCGCTTTTTTAGCCACCGTGCGGTAATTAATGCAATCATTAATATCGTCGCTTAATCCGGCTTTGTGTGTATCGGTGCTCATGACGATATTAATTAAAATATCCTGGGTATGTGTTCGTTCCGATTCATTAATACCGATAATCCCGCGAGCCAGCAAGTCTTTAATAATTACTTTATCCATAACGCCTCATTTAAATAAGATGTCGGCCGCCATCCAGATGGATGATTTCACCGGTGATGTAAGACGGTCCGTCCAGTAAGAATAACACGCTTTGCCATACTTCTTCAAGGGTTGCCCAGCGCCCGGCCGGCACCAGCTGGATGATGTGGTCTGCGCCGCCGCCGTCGGCGGGGGGTAATATGGCGCCCAGAGCCAACGCATTAACCGTGATGCGCGGTGCGTAGGCTGCCGCCATTGATTGTGTCATGGCCGCCAGCCCGGCTTTGCTGACCGTGTAAGCAAAATGATCCTTGCCCGGGCGCAGCGCGCGCCAATCTAACAGATTAATGATGCGGCCTGCGCCATCTGCGGCTACCTGCCCTGCGAAAGTCTGGCTGAGCAAAAACGGCGCAGTTAGATTAATGTTTAAATGTCTCTGCCAGACTTCCAGGCCGGTATTTTGTGCTTCAAAGGGCTCAAAAATGGCGGCATTATTAATCAGGGCGTACAACGGACCGAATAAAGCGGCTTGAGCCACCAACCCGGCTGCTTGCTGCGCATCATTTAAATCGGCCGTTAATGCCGCTGCCTGCACCCCCGCCTGATGCGCCTCGCGGCACACCTCGGCTGCATCTTCAGGCGAATGGGCATGATGAATGATGATATTGGCGCCATGCCGGGCGGCGCTTAATGCCAGGTGACGCCCGATGCGGCGCGCCCCGCCGGTGATCAAAATGTTTTTACCGACCAGATTGGAAGTCATACTTCCATTGTACACAAAGCTGCCTTTTTAGCCAGAATTTTCAGGTATGGAAAAAAATGGCAAATTGCATTTGTGCCTGATACCGGGTAAGATGTTAAACATTATCAAGTGTTTGGAAATTTTGGAAAGGGGCGTTTTATGCGTTATATTGCTTTTTTGCGTGCCATTAATGTGGGCGGTCACAATGTTAAGATGGATCGTTTGCAGGTTTTGTTTGAAAGCTGCGGTTTATTAAAAGTAGAGACTTTTATAACCAGCGGCAATGTGATTTTTGAAACGGAGCAACAGGAAAAGCGCCGCGACCTGGAAATGCGAATCGAGAACGTTTTACAGCGGGAACTGGGTTATGAGGTGGCTACATTTTTACGAACGCCGGGCGAAGTGACGCGCATCAGCCTGCGCCAGCCTTTTTCCACGGCTCTTTTTGAAAGCGCCCGGGCGTTTAACGTCGGTTTTCTGACCGACGAAGCGGATGCCGGACAGGTGGAAAAAATAATCAAATTGAGCAGTGATGTGGATGCTTTTACGGTGGAAGGGCGTGAGTTTTACTGGCTGTGCCAGCAAAAACAAAGCGAGTCAAAGTTTTCCGCCAACCTGTTTGAGCGTGCCATAAAAACCAAAACAACTTTGCGGGGCATCAATACGCTTGTGCGCCTGGCGGCCAAATATCCGGCGCGAGATGAAAATTAATAAATACGAGCCTTTTCTCAGCGCTTTTCAGGGCTTTTAGAATCGTGGTATGATTCACCCGATTGTTAACTGATATTAAAACCCTTTTGAAAAATCTGAAAAGGCACATGAAAAAAACATCCCTTTTAACCTTTAAATCCGAATTTCCCCTCTGGTTGCGCCTGTTTTTAACGGCTGCTCTGGCAGCCCTGCTGGTTGGCGCAGTTCTGGACCTGCAACTGCGTTACGAGCAGTTGCCTGTAGCGACGGGGCGCATTCCTGTTTCTTTCCTGTTTTTTGCACTGTTCGCCATTCTGGGGGCGCTGTTTGCGCTGATGTATATCTGGGCTTCCAGTTGGCTGGCGCCGCTTTCGCGCTTGCGTGCGCGCCTGGGGTGGGTGCGCTGGATCGTTGTTCTGGCTCTTGGGGCAGCGCCCAGTATTTTCCTCTCGTTCAGTGAATGGAGTGATGTTTTTTCAGGCGTCTGGGTACGCTGCCTGACCTATGCCGTTATTCTGCTGGCGATGGTCTGGCTGCTCGGGCAGGGTGATCGCGAAATTTGGAGTTGGGATGGCATTGTTGCTTCGTTAACCATTATGGGGGTTGTGGTAATTTTATGCGACCAGTTGCGTTATGTGCTGGCGACTCCGCTGTCATTAAGCTGGTCTGAGGGCAACCGGCTCTGGGATTATTCGGTATTGTTCGGGCACCGTTTATACGATTACCCGGCCGATAAATCCATTCCGGCATATATTGATATCGGCCGTCAGAGTCTATGGGGGCTGCCCTTCCTGTTTATGGATCCCGATATCTGGACGATGCGCCTCTGGAATGCTTTAGTCTGGACCATTCCTTATATTTTGTTGGGCCTGGCAATTTTAAAACCGGGCAAAGGCCGCTGGGGCAGTTGGCTGATTTTTGGCGGCTGGGCTTTGATCTTCTTAACCCAGGGGCCCATATACAGTCCGTTGGTGTTGGCTGCCGTTCTGGTCGCACTGGCGCGCCGCCAGCCGCTCTGGCTGGCCGTCATTCTGGTGATGGTCGCCGGCATGTATGCGCGCTACACACGTTACACATGGATGTTTGCCCCGGCCATGTGGGCCGGCATGATCTGGATGTTGCAGGCGCCGCGTACGCCGGGCCTGTCGTTGTGGAAACGCTGGCAGCCGGCTTTTGTAGTGGCTTTTGCCGGCCTGGCAGGCGGTTACATTATTCCCGAAAGTTTAAATGCCATCAGCCGCGCGCTTTATGGTGTGCCTTTCCAGATTGGCAACGCCAACAGTCTGGAAGTGAACCTCGACAGCATTTCACAAAACGTTACCCGCCAACCGTTATTATGGGACCGGCTCTGGCCGAACGAAACCTATTCGATGGGGATTGTTTTTGGCCTGCTGCTGGCAATCGTGCCGTTGTTGATTCTTCTGTTTGGCCTGGCCTGGAAAGCCAACTGGCGCTTCAGTTGGTGGCAAAACCTGGCCATTTATGCCCCCATGCTGGCTTTTCTGGGGGTTGGGCTGGTGGTCAGCGTGAAGATCGGCGGCGGCAGCAACCTGCATAACCTGGATATGTTCCTGATTGGGCTGCTCTTTTTATCCGGTTTCGCCTGGGAATATGCCTCTGCGCGCTGGGGAGGTTCGCTGCATAAATTCCCGTTGTGGATAACGCTGATATTGCCGGTGATGTTGATTATTCCCGTTTTCAGCACCATGTTGGATCTGGAACCGGCCGGGCTGCCCGACCCGGTGAAAGCGGCCGATGCCATTGGCGGCACCCGTGATGCAGCTATAGCGGCATCCAAAAAAGGCGAAGTGCTCTTTATGGATCAACGCCAGTTATTAACCTTTGGCGCGGTGAAGGGTGTGCCCCTGGTTTCGGATTATGAGAAAAAATATATGATGGACCAGGCCATGTCCGATAATGAAGAATATTTTCAACCCTTTATTAAGGACATGAAAAACCACCGCTTTACATTGATTGTCAGCGAACCCCTGTACGTGCAGTTTCAGGGTGATAATTACCTTTTTGGCAATGAAAATGATAAATGGGTCAAATGGGTTTCCATTCCTGTGTTGTGTTATTATGAACCCGTAGAAACTTATCCGGGTATTGTGCAGTTGCTGGCTCCGCGCCAAAAAGCCGAACCGCCCGCGCCGGGTGTGGTTTGCCCCTAAAAGGAAGACAGATATGCCTGATCCTCGTTACCTCATTCCTCGATTGATTCGCCACTTTATGCCCGACAAAGCCGTGCGTGTTTTGTTGTTGCGCAGCATCATCATTCGCCCCGGACTGGAGACCAGCGACCCCACTCGGGCTGTTGAGGTTTATACACAAACGCTGACTGAAGCCGGCCGCAGCCTGCAAGGCAAACGTGTGTTATTATTTGGCTACGGCGGACGTTATGCCGTGGGATGTGCCTTGCTGCGTGCAGGTGCAGCCCAGGTGGTATTATGCGAAAAAGCGGCTCCCCCCGATCATGTTTTTAATCGCAGCCTGCTGCCCGAAAATGCAGATTATCTGTATGAAGAAAACGGACAGGTATTTCCACGCGCCGGTCTGTTGACTTTGATGCAGGGAGATATTCGCGAGATGGCCGGGTCGATAAACCCGGTGGATGTGGTTTTAAGCACCTCCGTATATGAACATCTGGACGATGTGGACGGCATTACGGCGGCCCTGGCGGCTTTGACCGCACCGGATGGCGTGCAGTTACATTTTGTCGATCTGCGTGACCATTTCTTTAAATACCCCTTCGAAATGCTGTGTTATGAACGTGATACCTGGCTTAACTGGTTAAATCCCACCAGTCACCATAACCGTTTTCGCCTGTGGAATTATCGTCAGGTGTTTGAACGTTATTTTAAACAGGTGGATATCAAAATTAATCAAAGTAATGCCGCGGCCTTTAATCGTGAACGCCGCCGCATCCGTCCCGAATTTATCAGCGGGGATGAAACCCAGGATACGGCTACCCTGATTCAGGTGTTGGCGTCCGGCCCGTTTGTTTTGGCCGCCAAGGAATAATTTGCATGATGTCGTCCGATCTGCTGGCTGTCTGGCTGCCTGCCCTGCTCTGGCTGATTTTGTGGAGCCTGGGCGGGTTGTGGCTGGCGCTGGCCTGTTTTAATTTACGCCGCAACGAACAGGTCTGGGTTGGGCTGGCTTTGGGCCTGGTGTTGCAGGCCTGGCTGGCAAATATGCTGGCGCCCTGGCTGCCGGTGATGGCTGCGTTTTGGCTGGGAGCAATCAGCACGTTTTTGCTGGGTTTGTTTTTTATGCTGCGGCGCGGCGGCCTGGCGACTTTGCGCGGACCTTATCCCTTACATGCCGGGACTGTGCTGCTTTTTGCCCTGCTCCTGTACCTGTTTATCGCCATCGGGCGCGGCATGGCCATTTCGGATGACTTTCAAAATTTGCCGCTGGCGGCCATGCTGGCCGTGGGTGATTTTCCCCTGCATTTTCCGCTCGACCCGGCCGTCGTTTACCCCTACCATTATTTTAACCTTTTAATCGGGGCGCAGTTTATGCGCCTGTTTGACCTCTATACCTGGACGGGTGTGGATGTGGCGCGCGGTTTAACTTTTACCCTGGCTGTTTTTCTGTCAGCTGCGTGGGCGCAGCGCCTCACGCGCAG
>JAJTBH010000230.1 GCA_021287005.1 Anaerolineae bacterium | reverse complement strand
TAATACAACCACAAATACCAGGGAAATAAACAAAGCCGTAGAAAAGTATTTTCCACTAATTTTTTGAAAGGCAGCCAGGCTCAATAATAGCGCACCCAACAAACCTGTCAGGTATAAAAACGACAGGATTAAAACTTCAGCAAATTCCAAGATAGGCAGGTTAAACCAGTTATTTCCACGAAACACCAGAGGAGCCGTGGCGCTTTCGGAACGATATAGGTCCAGATCTTGAGTAACGCCATCCCATGTGATCTGCAATTTGCCGCCCTGGTTAAAATAACGTAAATCAAGCAGCACACCGGCCGGCATGCGTCCGTTAATTTCCAATCGCGACCCGGTCCCGCCGCTGGAATAAAATATTCCGTCAGCCCACTTCCAGTCTGAGGTTTTATTAAGACTCTCATTTAAAAGCGGTTGTCCATTGAGAAATTGAATGGAGCGAATTTCCACCAGGCTGCCCTGAGATTGATCTCGTTTGTCTCCCGTTGCAGATAAAACCAGGCTGTGTTCCTGTTTAATATCCGGCATTGGCAAAGGTCTCATCCACAACACACCCAATGTAAGCAGCAGTGAAATCAATATTAACTGCCATTTTTGAGACGTATTAATTTTTGTCCAGAATGGAAAAAAAACGCGGTTAAGCCAGAAGCACAAAAAACCAAAGGTCAAAAACGCCAGAGGTAAAACATAAACCAGGCGTTTAAGGGCATAAATTCCATACTGGTTTGTAAAAAATCCGGTGATCGCTACCAGGGCAAGGGCAATAGATAAAACAAAGTTAACCGGCCAGAATTTTAACAATTCGGTAATATTGGATTTTAACCGCATCATTTATTATTCACCCTCGTCCACTGTGTTTTTATTTATGAAACAGAGTCCGGCTCATTTTTTCCAATCCGGTCAGACAACCATATTGAAATAACAAATCCCCATCCTGCGGCTGCCCATTCAGGGTTAACGCGCCGTTTTTATATTCATTTGTTTTGCTATACGCAATTTCGAAGTTCCGATCCTTGTCAGGTTTAACAGCCAGAACGTCCAGAATATATTTTTCGGATTGTGAAGCGGGTATTTCCGGAAAATTAAAATATATCCATCCGCCATCCTGTGGTATTTGAGTGGACGGAGATCCGATTTCAGCCAGAATCTGATCGTTGCCCTGCGCGCGCAGGCTCATCGAAATTTCGCCATCCGTACGGATGTCTGCTTTATTAAACCAGATTCGAACCTGATTTAAATTGCCACATTCAGACGTAAACGTTTGCTTTACCCGTATATTGGAATCCATATTTTCAGAAAGGCTGGTCGCCGGAGACCAATTTTTATATTGCGGTAAATAACAGGCGCCGCCGGAAAACCAACTGCTGCCACAGGTAACATGATAAACCAGGAACAGGGCCAGACACCCGCCAAGCACAGTCAAAACACTGCCCCATTTTAACCAGCCCTGCGTATTTTGAATGATAGTCTTCGTGGGAACCAGGGCCAACAACAACAATGGAACGCCAATAATAAAATAACGGCCTTGAACCCCCGGAATAATTATGGAACCGGGCGGATTATATATCAGGTAAAAGACCGAGATGGTGCCCACAAAAATGATAATAAATCCGACCATTAACAACAATCTTCTTTTGATGTCCAACCATACCGGCGCCTTTTCAGCCAGTACAGCCAACAATATTAACAGCGGGGTCAGTATATAAATTAAATAAGGCATCTGCCAGTAGGCATAACCACTGACGCCCACCCATTCCAGGTAATAGCGCTGATACTGGGTTTGAATGTTAAAAAACAAGGCGGATAAATAATGCCCCGGATTGGTAAACAAACCTTTAATCTGCTCCGCCGGGCTTGTATCCCCCGTAGAAATAACCGATAGTTCCGTGGATGTAAACAGATTCCAGCCGATAAAAACGATACCGATTGCCAGAAGGGTCATCGCAATAAAGGCAACCAGCCATTTGGTTGAGCCAAACTTTTTGCGCGGGATTAAAAAGAGCAGCAGCAATAAAAAGATGCTGTTAATTTTAAGAGTGCAAACAACCACAACCAGGAAAAGCGTGATGATCCATTCTTTAACATCAAACTTCTCACGGCGTGAGTTTTCATTAAGGTAAAATACCCAGGCAATCAATAAAAACCCAATCCCATTATTAATCGCGTCCGGCGAAATGCTGGAAGCCTGAATCAACGGCATGGGTAAAACGGATAAAATGCCTAATAACCATTTTCCTGTAGGTATGATTCGAATAGCCAGGTAGGTGATTAAAACAAACATCAATAAGTAAGATAATCGCACGGCATAATACATCATCGCTACCGGCGTATCCAGAAGGCGTCCCATGATTCCGACAATAAAGGCCTGCACAATGTAAAGACTGGGAAAATAGATGGCGCGGGTCTTATGGTTAATCATATTATCCCAATCGATCTTAACGGTTTGTTGGTCCAACCAGGTCTGCCATGAAATGGGCGTCAGGTTCACGTCCTGACGGTAGGACAATTGATAAAAAGCATAGGGATAATAAGGGCCCTGACTGAGGTATTGATTGGGAATCATCACCCCTTTGGACATCTCCCAGATGCGTCCGAGGTGCGTATCCTCATCAAAGCCGGCGCCGATAGGCATCACAAACACCAAAAATAATCCAGCGATTAATATCAATATGGGGAAAAACAACTCTGGTTTAATTTTCTTCATTATCTGTTAATACCCGGCAGAAGCCTGAAAATGTTTATTAGAGTTAATATCTCAAAAAGTATAGCACAAGATTTTCCGCTGACCGGATAAATTAACTTATTTTTTTCAGGATCAGTTTTCTAATTGGATAAATAAAATCAAGTATAATTGTCGCCAATGTTACCCAGTAGAATGGGAATTTATCCGGCGCTAAAGAGGGGCACCGGGTAATTGGAGAAGGTCTCTTCAATTTAAATTTCTCGCATTATCGGGTTCAAACATTATTTCACCATTCAGGGAATGGCCCCATTTATGAAAAACAATAAAATCATGTATCGTATTCTGCCACCTGTGCTTATTCTGATGGCTATTGCAATCATTGGCATCAGCATCATCAATGTTTATTCCAATGAGAATATGTTATATACCGCCAACCTGCAAAAGCTCGAAGCTGCCAACCAGGCATTTAATGGTCTGGTAAATCAAAAGGTTGAAGAATCGCTGTCATTGGCCTATGCCATCAGCAATACGCCCGAAGTGAAAGAAGCATTTAAAGATCGGGACCGCCAGAAATTAATCGATTTACTGGAACCGGTATTTAAAAACCTGAAACAAGAGCATGGCATTCAACAGGCTCAATTCCATATTCCCCCGGCGACTTCCTTTTTGAGGCTGCATTCCCTCGAGAAATACGGCGACGATTTATCAACTTTTCGCCCTGCAGTCGTCACAGCCAACGCGACCAAAAGCCCGGCCGGTGGTCTGGAAATCGGCGTGGGGGGTGCAGGGATTCGCGGTGTGGTGCCGGTTTTGGACAACGATACATTGCTCGGTTCCTTTGAAATCGGCCTGGGGTTTGACAATAATTTTCTCAAAGAATATCAGGGGTTAAACCACGCCGACGTCACTTTTTACACCTATGATCAAACCCAAAAAAGCTTTAGCCCATTGGCAAGCACTCTGGAAACGCCTTTGACCGGTGATAATGGCATTCTTCAAGAAGTCATGAGCTCGCGCCAGTCAAAGATTATTCAGGTTACACAAAACGGCACACCCTACATATCCATGCTCTCCACCACCCTGGATAAAGATAATAATTTCTTGGGTATCACTGAAATCAGTCTGGACAACAGTGAATTTTCACGGCAAATAATCACCTACCGGTGGATTAGCGCAGCCATAGCCGTTTTATCCCTGTTAATCATGGTTTTCTTAATCTGGTTTTTGTTCACCCGTCTGGTAGCCCGGCCCCTCAAGGAAGTTACCAATGCGCTGACTGATTTCAGCAAAGACGACATGGTGAAATTGAATCATACTTTTGAAGCCTTAACCAACGGTGATTTCAGAGAAAATTTTAAAACAAACAGGCAGCCCGTCCCCGTCCATTCACAGGATGAATTAGGAGACCTGGCGAATGCCTATAACCTGATGGTAGCCGATGTGCATGTCATGTCGGATATGTACTCAAAAATGACTTTATCCTTCCGGGACAGTTTTAAACAAATTCGCGAAAATGCCGTCAGTTTAACCAAACTGGCCCATCAGCTTGCCCAAACATCGCATGAGTCCAGCCAGGCTACCAAACAAATATCCAATACTGTGGCCGAAATTGTAGAGGGTGTCAACGTTCAAACAGAATCCATCTTACAAACCGTCGCATCCAGTGAAGATATCAGCCAGGGCATTGAAGAAATCTCCAGAGGGGCTTCCCAACAATCCGAGACGGTCAATCGCACCCTGGATATAACCAACCAGTTGTCGGGTAGTATTAAAAATATCTACTCAAACGCCGGTATTCAATCGCAGGGAGCGACACAAACGGTCGATACTGCGCGCAGCAGTGTGGGAATCGTTAACGACACCATTAAGGGCATGGAAAACCTGGTAGATCGAGTCTCGTTTTCATCTGGTAAGGTTAAAGAAATGGGCGAACGTTCCAACCAGATCGGCCAGATTATTGAAACCATCGATAATATTGCCTCACAAACCAACTTGTTGGCTTTAAATGCCGCCATTGAAGCTGCCCGGGCCGGCGAGCATGGAAAAGGTTTTGCGGTTGTCGCCGATGAAGTCCGTAAACTGGCCGATAAATCCACTCAGGCCACGGCGGAAATTGGCGAGTTAATCAAAAACATCCAACAAACCGTCAAAGAATCCGTGCAGGCCATGCAGGAAAGTTCGAATGGGGTGCACAACAGCGTGACACTGGTAAACAAATCGGGGCAGGCTTTAAATGAAATCGTAAAATCGGCTGAAAACAGCCTGGAACTGAGCCGGGGCATCATTTCTGCCGCAGCCAAAATGGACAATATGGCGGAGGAACTGGTTAAATCAATGGATCAGGTGGCTGTCATCAGCGATCAAAACGCTTCTTCCACCCGGCGCATGGCTGAAAGCATATCCGCAGTGACCCAATCCATCGAACATATTGCCAGCATCAGTGAAGAACATAATGCCTCTGTCGAAGATGTTTCCGGTTCCACACAGGATATCAGTTTAAAGGTCACCCAGGTTGCCGGCGCGGCCGCCCAGTTGGAAGATTCCGCTCAGGAACTTTATATGATTATCAGTCAGTTTAAATTGGAATAGTCGGGAAGAAACGATTACGCGTTGATTATCTGTTAGATACACGTTGATAAAGCGTAGTTTAACCGTCAAGCAGTGCCTGGTGAATGCCGATAGAATATAAACAACCAACAGATAACAGCGATTTCTTCCTTCTCCACCATTGATTAGAGAGTCGGGTTCGGCGTACCCGGCTCTCACCATTTAACCACTGTATACCTTTTGTCTACACATTGGTATAATATATTTCGCCAATTTAAGCGGCATATCTAAAAAAAGTAAAGTGGACGTAAATATAAAAAATGGATGCCAGACCTTACCCTTATGATTTTATCGACAAAATATTAATCACCGAAGAAGAAATCGAAAAACGCGTCACCCAGTTGGGTGAACAAATTACCCGTGATTATGCCAATTCCGACCAGTTGTTACTGCTCGGTTTATTACGCGGAAGTGTGACTTTTATGACCGATTTAATGCGTAAAATTCACCGTCCCATGACTATGGATTTTATGTCCGTCTCCTCCTACAGTGGCGCAGAATCCACCGGGTTTGTTCGCATCGATTCCGATCACAAAACCAATATTTATGGCTGGGACGTGATTTTAATTGATGATATTGTCGACTCAGGCCTGACCATTTATACCATTCGAAAAATCCTGCTGGATCGCCGTCCTCGCAGTCTGCGCACCTGCGCCCTGCTGGATAAAGTGGAACGCCACAAAATTGATATCGATATTGACTACTGCGGTTTTTCCATTCCCGATCATTTTGTGGTGGGATACGGCCTTGACCTGGATGAAAAAGGCCGCAACCTGCCTTATATCGCTTCTGTCGATACCAAACGGTATTTTAATAAAGCCTGACGCCAGCTAAAACCTGTCTGTCTGAAGAGGAGAAAAGATTATGCCTTTAAATGTGATTGTTGGGACGCAATGGGGTGACGAAGGAAAAGGCCGGATTGTCGATATGCTTTCGGCCGATGCCGCCCTGGTTGCCCGCTATAATGGCGGAGATAACGCCGGCCACACCGTTAATGTCGGCTCACAGACCTTT
>JAJTBH010000229.1 GCA_021287005.1 Anaerolineae bacterium | reverse complement strand
AAGGGGCATTATACCCTGTAGGGCATTATACCCCTTCAGGAATCGGCGGCTTCAACAGTTGCCCGGTCAGAGCAAGCCCCCCTGTTTTATCGAACACAGCGAGACATCTTGCCCGGAGTAAGGAATGGATTAAATTGAGTCGCAGATTCCTCCCTGCCGGTCGGAATGACACAAGCGGGGCGCACCGGCTTCGGCAAGCTTAATCACCCTTATTCAACAAATCGCAAATCCTTTTTAATCCTTCCGCCAGCGTCACCCTCGGGCAGGCCAGATTGAGCCGGATGTACCCATCCGAATTGGCCACAAACATATTACCGCCTTCCAACAAAACCCCGGCATGATTGGCAAAATACAAGGGTAAATCCACATCGTTGGTCACATAAGCGCCGACATTCACCCAGGCCAGGTAAGTGGCCTCCGAGATACGGAAAACCGCCTTCGGCAAATGCAGCGCCAGATATTCCTGCATGAATTTAAAATTACCATCCAGATAAACTTTTAATTGTGACAGCCACTCACTGCCATGTGCATAAGCTGCCTGAGCCGCGGCAATACTCAAGGGGTTTTCAATGTCATAGTGCCTGTTTTTCCATTTGTTTCGCAAATCCTCATTGGGAATAATGACATTTGAAAACATCAATCCGGCCATATTAAAAGTTTTGCTGGGCGCCATACAGGTGATAATCCGGTCCGACTCCGGGAAAAGTTTGGCCAGCGGCGTATGCACCCGGCCGCCGCGCAGTAAATCACAATGGATTTCATCCGAAATGATCCAGAGATTATTTTTAAGGCAAATCTGCCCGACTTTTTTTAATTCCGCTTCACTCCAGACCCTGCCTGTCGGGTTGTGCGGATTACAAAAAATACACAGGCTCACTTTTTCATCTTTTGCTTTAGCCTCAAAGTCATCATAATCGATGGTGTAATATCCATCTTCCTGCACCAGATCGGAACAAACCAGTTCAATGTTGTGACGTTCGGCGGCGTATTTAAAATAGGCATACGAAGGTGTGACGATTAATATTTTTTCATCCGGTTTGCAGATATATTCAACCAGTTCATATAACGCCGGAATGATTCCCGGTGAGGTCACCAGATGTTCTCTGGGGAAAGTCCAATTGTAATAATGCTGCGTCCAGGCGCAAAAAGTAAGGTAATATTCCGGATCAAAAACCTTGGTATAACCGAAAATTCGTTTATCCGCGCGTTCTTTAATGGCCTGAATGACTTCGGGAGGAGTGGCAAACTCCATATCCGCCACCCACATACGAATAAATTCATCATCCGCATAAGGAAACTTCATTGACGGCGAAGCATGGAAAATATACTCTCTGAAACCATCGGTATTAAGTGCGTTGGTGCCTTTACGGTCAATGATCTCGTCAAAATTATATTTCATCATCCATGTACTCCTCTGCGGTTTTTTAGATTTTTTTATAAGTAATTATGCCACTATTTTTAAGCCGGAGACAACAAATTAAACGAAAAAAATTGGGCGGTCATAAGCCGGCATAAACATATCCCGCCTTAATAACTTAACCCTCCAGGCGGCAAAAAAACAACTTATTGAGAAATTAATAAATTGAGAGGTATTTTTCCAATTCCCAGGCGGTCACTTCCAGGCGATATTCCTGCCATTCAAGACGTTTCGCATTTACAAAGCGGTCATAGATATGCGGTCCCAACGCCTCGCGAATGACATCATCTTCCTCAAAAGCGTCCAGGGCGCGGTTGAGCGACTCGGGTAAATAATCCAGCGGGGCGCGGCGTTGAATGCCCACACCCGGCAGATATGGGTTTTCTTCGGCCGCTTCGGGCGCTTCCAGTCCACGGCGAATGCCATCCAACCCGGCCGCCAGCATCACCGTAAAAGCCAGGTAGGGGTTGCAGCTCGGGTCGGGACAGCGAATTTCAATCCGTGACGCTTCGGGTTTGTTGGCGCGCGGAATGCGGATGAGGGCCGAACGGTTAATACGCGCCCAGGTTAAATACACCGGGGCTTCATACCCCGAATAAAGCCGTTTATATGAATTAACCAGCGGGGCCAAAACGGCGCACATGCCGCGCGCATGCGCCAACTGTCCTGCAATAAACTGTTTTGCCAGGGTGGAAAGACCATAGGGATCACCCGGGTCGTAAAAAGCGTTTTTACCCGTGCTTATGTAGGTTAAACTCTGGTGCACGTGCATGCCGCTGCCGGCCATGCCTTTAATCGGTTTGGGTAAAAACGAAGCAAACAGATTATTTAACTGGGCAATCACCTTTAACGCCACTCGAAAGGTGACGATATTATCGGCCGTGGTGAGCGCATTGGCATAGCGGAAATCAATTTCATGCTGCCCGCTGGCAATTTCATGATGCATGGTTTCCACCTGAATGCCAAATTCATCCAGCGCAGATGCCATCTGGCGGCTTAACCCTGAAGATTTATTAAAAGGCGCATCAAAATAACTGCCGCTGTCTTCCGGCTGCAGGGGCAGCAATTTGCCATCATTATTAGGTTTAAACAAAAAATATTCCAGTTCGGGACCGGTATTATAATACAGCCCCATTTCAGCCGCCTGCGTCTGCACCTTTTTTAACATGGCGCGCGGGTCGCCCGCAAAAGGCTGGCCATCGGGCGTAAAAACGTCGCAAATCAAGCGGGCGGTGGCTTCTTCACCGTTTAACCAGGGCGTAACCGCAAAAGTGCTGATATCGGGGCAGAGATGCATATCCGATTCGGCCACCCGTGCATAAGCCTCAATGGATGAACCGTCAAACCAGATGCCGTTTTGAATGGCCGTGGGTAATTCCGTCACCGGAATGGTGATATTTTTAACCACACCCACCACATCAATAAACTGCAAATCGACAAACTTGATTGCATTTTGCTCTACATAAGCCAGCAGTTCATCGGCATCGGTCGGATGGAAAGACATGCAGCACCTATTGTCTGAAAAATTGAAGGGCCAGCGCCAGCGCCACAATGGCAACCAGGATGGCCAGGGAAATTAAAATCGCCCGTACGGCGCTTGAACGCCACCAGGGCGCTTTAAGCGAAACACCCTGCAAACGCTCCAGCAAGGCTGTATCTGCCGTTTCGGGATGCTCCAATGCCTCAATTAATGCCGGCATGTCGGCATAACGATCGTTGGGATCGCGCTGTAAACAGCGCGCCACAATAGCCGCCACCTGCGGCGTAACATTGGGGTTGCGTTTATCCAGGCGGGGCGCGTCGCCGTTTAAGCGCTGCGCCATCACCACCAGGTTGTTATCACCACTGAAGGGCGGTCTGCCGCTTAACATTTCAAACAACATAATGCCCAGAGCGTAAATATCGGTGCGTGCATCACCTCGCTGCCCTTCCACCTGCTCGGGCGCCATATAATCGGGCGTGCCCATGGTCGCCGACAGGTTGGAGTAGGTGACCCGGTGTGAACTTTTGGTTAAAGCCAGGCCAAAATCCATGATGACCGGCTGCCCAGTTTCACTGATTAAGATGTTTTCGGGTTTTAAATCGCGGTGGATCACGTTATTTTGATGACAGTACGCCATACCTTCGGCAATTTTTTTAACCAGCGGCAGCGCCTGATCGGCCGTCATCGGGGCCGATTTTTCAATTAAATCCCGCAAAGACTGACCGTTGACCATTTCAGTCACCAGATAGGGAATGCGATTATACTGCCCCGCATATAAACCACGCAGTACGGCCGGGTGGTTTAACTGGCGGGCCACTTCCATTTCACGCTGAAATCGCTCAAACTGAGCCGGGTCGCCAATCATGGATTGGTCGGGAATTTTAATAACAACTTCACAGCGATTGACCAGATCAAAGGCACGATAAATATTACTCATCCCCCCCTGGGCCATGTGATTCTGAATTTGAAAACGGTCAATTTGATCGCCAATTTGGAACATATCAGATGTAATTATAGCATATGAAGCATTCATAAACACTCCACCGGGCAGTGATTCTCTCAAGCGGGGATATGGGATTAAAAAGGTCTTACCAGGGAACGAAACCACTGCCAACCCGGCCGGTTTGACTGCGTTTCGGGTGAAAGTGATTGTACATGCACTCCCACGGCCGAGATATTGTCATCCGTACCGCGCTCAATTGCCAGGTATAACAGGCGGTTAACCAGGGTGCTCATTTCACCGGTCTGTTCGCTCAACAGCGGCAGTTCTTCATCTTCAATTACAGACCAGAGGCCGTCGCTGCATAAAATCAAACGGTCGCCTTCTTTAAGCATATGGTGAGTAATATCCGCGTGGACGAATGGAGCCAATCCGACGCCACGGGTTAACACCGAGCGTTGGGCATGCGTGCGCACTTTATCGGGCGTCAGCACCTTCATGCGCACCAGGTCGCCCACCACCGTATGGTCGCGTGTCAGACAGGTCACCTGTTTGCCGCGCAGCAAATAAAGCCGGCTGTCGCCAACATGAACCACCGTCAGGCGGCGTCCTTCCAAATAGGCGGCCGTCAGGGTGGTGCCCATTCGGCCCACGCCCAGTTTTTGAGTCACCTGATAAATATTAAAGTTGGCTGCTTCCACCCCGCGCGTCAACCGCTGCAAGGGGGAACCGTCTTCTTCTTTAAAAGTTTCACAGAGGGCATCAATGGCCATGTTGCTGGCCATTTTTCCGTGGCTGTAGCCCCCCATGCCATCCGCAACGGCGAAAAACGAAGCGCCGCCATGATTAAAATTATCAAACAGGCAAATTGAATCCTGATTTTCTTCCCGAACAGGTCCTATGTGAGTGATGCCACTTGATTCGATTTTACTCGACGAAACATTCATCGGCGACCTCCTGCACACCCTTAACCCTTACACGGCAAACCGCTCGTAAAAAGCTAAAACAACACTGCGCCACTCTTTAACCGGCAGTGTCGAAAAAATTCAGTCCCTTGACGGGATCATTCCATTGGGATAATTGTACGGATGACTGAAAGCTTAAACCATTACCCGCAAGGATCATTTTAAGGGTCATTTTATCAACCGGATAAAAATGGCCCTTAAAACAACCTCGGCTCAGGCCTGTTTGCGGCGCAGCAGAAAAACCAGCAAACTGACCGCAAAATAAAACACAGCAACAATAATTGCCAACCAGGTGGCCTGTAAGGCGATACCTTCCAGGCGCAGGCCGATAAACAGAGTGCTTACCAGCATACCCACATTAACCACGGCTCCCAGCAGGGCAGGCAGCGCCCGCTTTAATGAGGTGCGCGTATACGGGGTGGGAAGTACGGCCAGGATACAAATGATGGCGTACAGGGCAAAGGCGCCCAGGTTGGCCGCCAGGGTAAAACCCAACAACGCAGCCGCGCCGCCCATCACGCCAATTGAGCCAATCACAGCCGACACCAGGCTAATTAACACCACGGCCACATAAGGGGTGGCATATCGCGGGTGCAAAGAGCCCATAATCCCCGGCATTTCAGCGTCCAATGCCATAGCAAAACTGACACGTACGCCGTTATTGATGGCCGTCAGCATGGCCGCCATAATTGAAATCACCACTGCACTGGCAATTACGATCATCAGGGCAAATCCGTTATTCCATAACAGACCGTCTCCGATTTTGATGGCTATATCACCCAGCGGGGCCGAAGACATCGCAGCCGCCTGCAGTGGTGCAGCACCATTAAAAAATGAACTGTTAAGCGCCAGGTTAATCGCCAGGTATTGGAACAAATAAGACACGACCCCCTGGATCATCAACGCCAGAAAAGCGCCGCGCGAAATATCGCGCCCCGGATTGGCCGAATAAGCGCCCAGTGCAGCCGTGGCCTCAAAACCCGACACCAGAAAAAAGGCAATCGCCGCCTGAAAAACTACCCCATTCAATGATCGCGGAATGATTATGTCGCTCAGGCTGGTAAACTGCCAGGTTTGCGGCGCCAGTGTGTTGATATTCGCCAGTCTGAACACAATGGCCAGGCCGCCAAAAATGACCAGCGTGGTTATTTGGATGATATTTAAAATGATGCTGGACGTCGTCGACCCGGTAATGCCGCGCAATGCCAGAAAACCGATAAAAGCGGCAAAGGCAAAAGCCAGTAAAACCTGACCGAAAAGCGTGGGGTGATAGCCCAACTGGCGCGCCAGGTAATCAAAGAGGGTCGCCATAAAAGCCACCAGCACGCCGGGGTAAACCCAATAAAACAGGTGCGCCGCCCAACCGGTTACCAGCTTGGCCGGCCGGCTCCAAAACGGTGACCCGGCCGAGGTAAATTCTTCGAACACACTTTGAGCAAAATGATAAGCGCTGCGTGAACCGGCCAGCGGATAACGATAAACCAGTTCGGAGAAACCGCTGATGGTTAAAAATGCCACGAGCAAGGCCAGCAATACACCCGGCCAGATATCGGAG
>JAJTBH010000228.1 GCA_021287005.1 Anaerolineae bacterium | reverse complement strand
TATGGCGCAACCGGTGATGCTTACCTGATTAATACCAATCATTTGTTTATGACTGAATCGCGTTTTGCGCCACAGTTGAAAAAAGATGGTCGGATTATTGTACGCACCGTTTTGGAACTAAAAAACGAATCCGAAGGTGTTCGGCAGGCTCTTTCAGGGCAGGATGCCGTGGGGCGTTTTGTCGATTACCGTGATCACACCACCCTGGGCGTATATCATTATATTAAAGACCTGGGTTGGGTTCTGGTGATTGAACAGGATTTTCAGGAAACTTTTGACCGTTTGATAACGGTGATGGTTCCTTTTGGAGCCGGCGCCTTGCTGGTTATGGTTTTGATTATTGGCCTGGTTTATTTTTTCTCCGGAACGATCTCGCAACCGGTGGAATTAATGGCCAATGAAGCCTTACGCCTGTCAAAAGGGGATATCTCACCCAATGAAAATTACAAAAAGATTGAAAAGATCAGCCGCCGGAAGGATGAAATTGGCGTTGTGGGGCGGGCGTTTAATGAGATGTCAAAATATCTCAATGACGCCGCTGAAGCGGCACAAACACTGGCGAATGGCGATTTAAAAACCCGCGTTGAGTTAAAGTCTGAAAAAGATCAACTGGGCCTGGCGTTTAACCAAATGATCGAAAACCTGCGTTTGATGGTCAGTAATATGACGCAAAATGCCAACCAGCTTAATCAAACTTCGGATCAGTTGCTGTTCGATATTAATCAAATGAATCAATCCACTGAACAAATTACCCATGTAATGCGGGAAGCCTCGGGTGATACCATCGGGCAGGTCGAAGCTTTGGCACAATCCAGCGATCTGGTAAAAGAAGTCAGCCGGGCGATTGATGGGGTGGCGCGCGGTGCACAGGAACAGGCCAGTGCGGTTAACAAAGCAGCCGATATAACAGCTGCCATCAGCCGGGCGATTGATAGTGTAGCCAATAATATTGAATCGGTTTCACAGGATTCGCAAAAAGCGGCTGAAACTGCGCGTCAGGGCGCCCAGACCGTTGAAAAGACCATTGAAGGCATGCAGAGCATTCGCGAAAAAGTGACCCTTTCGTCTGAAAAAGTGCAGGAAATGGGTCAGCGTTCCGGGCAGATTGGCAATATCATTGCCATGATTGATGATATTGCTTCGCAGACTAACCTGTTGGCATTAAATGCGGCTATTGAAGCGGCTCGTGCGGGTGAACATGGTAAAGGTTTTGCGGTGGTGGCCGACGAAGTGCGTAAACTGGCCGAACGTTCCAGTTCATCTACACGCGAGATCGGCGAATTGGTTAAAAACATACAAAACTCGGTGAATGAAGCCATTGCAGCCATGCAGTCCGGTTCCAATGAGGTTGAAACAGGTGTAAAACGCGCCGGGGAAGCCGGTCTGGCTTTGCAGCAGATATTAAACGCTGTGGAAGGTGTTCGCCAGCAGACTTCGCACATCAGCAACGATGCAGTTAATATGCGTTTGGCAGCCGGCGAACTGGTGAATTCAATGGAATCGGTTTCGGCGGTAATTGAACAAAATACTGCCGCCACTGAGGAAATGGACGCCAGTTCAAGCGAAGTGACCCGGTCGATTGAGACGATTTCTGAACTCAGTCATGCCAACAGCCAATCGATTGAACTGGCATCAAGTGCCGCTCAAAATGTCAGCGAACAGGTTAAGTCAATGGCAGATTCAATTCAACACCTGGCCGTAATGGCAGAAGAACTGCGCGATTCGGCGCTGCATTTTGATCTTTAAAGGCTGATAACTTTTTCCGCCATTTGCATGGCAGTGATGATATCGCTCATGCCGCCCACGATGCCGACTTCCACCTGATCGGCAAGGTTATAATAATTAAGACAGGTCTGGCAAAGCACCAGCTCGCAGCCCATGCTTTCCAGTTTTTTTAGGCTGCCGATTACCGGCGAGCCTTTGCAGGCCAGTTGTACACCATCGGTATAAAATAATATTTTAGCCGGAGCTTCTCCCGATTCGATGGTTAAGGTCAGGAATTTGTCGACCAGAGTACGCTGTAGTGCGGCCGGACCATCGCCCATGCTATTGCGGGTGAAAAGATAGACAGTGTTTGAAGCATTCATTGCAAGTTCTCCTTAAGTTAAAAGATAAACGCCGTTCCCACCAAAGGAACGGCGGTGTTACTTGCAAGACGCCGTAATAATTAGCGGGAAACAGCCAATAGGGAGACTGCCAACTGGCAGTCAAGGATACGATTATTTCAGGTGAAATGAAAAATTATTTTCATATGGTTACCAGTATACTTCACCCCGTTTTATTAAGAAACATTTTTTATGTATAATCAAACCTATGGACATCGATTCAATTACCCGACCCACTTTATTACTTAACACGACTGTCGCCCGGCACAACCTGGAAACTATGGCGGCAAAGGCTCGTCGTTCCAACGTGCGTTTCAGACCGCATTTTAAAACCCATCAGTCGCGCCAGATTGGCGAATGGTTCCGCTCCGAAGGCGTGGAAGCCATAACTGTGTCTTCGGTGGAAATGGCTGAATATTTTGCAGAGGCCGGTTGGATGGATATATTCATTGCTTTTAGCGCTAACCGGCGCGAACTGGCCGCCATTAACCGCCTGGCTAAACGCGTACGCCTGGGCCTGTTGTTTGAGGACCCCGATACGCTTGATTATTTTATGTTAAACCTTGAAGCTCCGGTGCAGGTGTGGTTTGAGGCGGATAATGGTTCGTTGCGCACCGGCATACCCATTGCCGAAACCGAAAAATTTGTTTCTCTGGCATCCCATGTAAAATCGCCGCATATCCTGGCCGGTGTAATGACACATGCTGGAAACACCTATCATACACAATCGACAGATGAAATTAACCGGATTTATCACCAGACTCTGGAAGGCCTGCAAAGGCTTAAACAGACTTTGATTAAAGCCGGTTACGCTGCTGTAAAAATTTCGTACGGTGACACGCCGGCCTTAACTCTGGCAGATGATTTCTGCGGTCTGGATGAGGTGCGCCCGGGTAATTTTATCTTTTACGACTGCTGCCAGGTAAGTTATGGCGTTTGCAGCACCGAAGATATTGCCGTGGGGGTCGCTTGCCCGGTGATTGCAGTTTATCCGCAGCGCGGTCAACTGGTTTTGTATGGCGGCGCGGTACATCTTTCAAAGGATCGTTTTGAAGCGGATGGTAAAACCATCTTTGCTTATGTTTGTCGTCCAACCGCACAGGGTTGGGGACCTGCGCTTGCCGGCGCTGTTGTGAGCGGTTTGTGGCAGGAACACGCCATGGTGGATATGCCCGCAGCCCTGGTCGAAACCTTTCGGCCGGGTGACCTGCTGGTCGTCCTGCCGGCACATTCCTGCCTGACGGTGGACCTCTATGATGCCTATTTAACGACGGATGGCGAAAAAGTAAAAATTAAGCAGTGATCGCGTAAATTAAAAATTTTTCCGGGGGAAACCCCTCTCCCCCGGAAAACCTTTTATTCGGATATCGTTTGAAGTTAATTATTTCCAGAGATGCATTGATACTGCCAGGAAATTGGTTTGCGGTTTATTGGCAACGTAAATGATGGCAAAGGTTTCACCGGAAGGTTTGGTGTATTTCAGGGTGGTGGCAATGCCGGTCGAATCTTGTGTGGCGGGGGCGGCATCCCAATCTGACAGATTTTCATTATAAAAAGCGGCCACATCGTCAACTGTTGCTTCGGTTACGTAAGCTTTTATATCGTATTTCAGCCCTGAGCCTTTTGCTTGCTCTTCGAGAGGACCGATCATTGCCGCTGCGTTTGGGTCCGTACTCTCGATCGCCTGCAATTGAGGAAAAACCGGCATGCTACCTTCCTGTGCGCCGTCGGCGGGAGCGGCTTCTGCTGGTTGGGCAGCCGCAGCAGGTTCGGCGCTGGCTGCGGTTGGTTCACTGGAAGCACAGGCGCTTAAAACCAGGCTTAAGGCTACCACTATGATGAGCAGGGTGGATAATATTCTTTTATTCATTTTGTTCTCTCCTTGTTTTTTATTACCGTTTTCTAACGAGACATTTCTGCTTTTTTCTACACAAAATAAAATTGCCTTTTTAATGTCAGATTATTTTTGACAATATGGGGAAAATTAAAAATTTTTGTGCAAAAAAATGCGACAAAGAGCTTTTTTCAGTAGAAATCGATGGACTGAAAAGCTGATTGTTTCTTGAATCAAAACTTAAACCCGGAAAATCGTCTTTATTTTATTCCCGTAGTCTTGAGAAGAAACGCCACAAATGATTAGTTTTTAGCTGACAAAAAGAGAGAATTAATCCTTGCTTAAAAGCAAGGTCACAGGGTAGCAAGACCTTTTCTAAGGGCGTACAAAGCAATCTGAGTGCGGTTTTCAAGCTGTAATTTCCCCAATATGTTACCTACATGAAAACGGATGGTGCCTTCGCTGACGGATAATTTTTCGGCAATTTCCAGATTGGGCAATCCCCTGGCAATTAAACAGACAACTTCTGTTTCGCGTTCGGTTAGGGCACTTATTTCATTTTCATCGCGAGATGCATCGTCGATTTTTAAAATTAATTTGCGGGCAACCGCCGGATGAAGCGATGATTCCCCCCGGTAAACACAACGAATGGCATCCAACAACTCTCGCGGCGAAGAGTCTTTAAGCATATATCCCAGAGCGCCGGCGCGAATGGCGGCGAAAACCTGGCCGTCTTCGTCAAAACTGGTCAGCACCAGTATGCGAATGCCGGGGTATTGTGTGCAGAGTTCGCTAATGGCCTGCAAGCCGCTTTTTTGCGGCATGACCAGATCCATCAAGATAACATCGGGGTGCAGCCGGGCAGTTTTTTGAATGACTTCTTCGCCGTTTGCAGCTTCTCCCACCAATAATAAATCAGGCTGCGTGCCAATTACAGAGCGCAGCCCTTCGCGTACAATGGCGTGATCATCGGCAATTAATACTTTAATCGGATCGTTCATGCTCTTTATTTTGGCGAATTGGAAAATAAAGAGGATTGTTTATCGATAACCGAAAACAATCCCCCCTTGTTATAGATATTGTTGATTATACCGTGTAAACAGGTCTTAATAAATAAAAAGATAAATTCCCCAACTTTTCAGTGCCGCAATTAACATCTGAAAAGAAAAGGATTTAAGGGGCATAAATATCCACCGGCAGCGTTGGCAGTGGTGTAACCGATATATGCACCGAGGGGGTAACTGAGAGCGGCTCAGCCTGCAATTTCTTTAACTCGGTGCGTGTTCTTGCAATGGCAAAATCAAATTCATAAGGCAGAGTCGCCTCGGCATGTTGCAGGTATAATATGGCTTCTTCTTTTCGCCCCTGTCGGGCAGCTTCAAGCCCATTAAAATAAGATGTAAACATCCCGCCTGCCCAGAGATTACTTTCAGCCAAATCAGCGTCTGCGAGAGCGGCTTCATACTGTCCGCGGTTATATTCAATGACGGCCCTGATAAAATAACGTTGACCCGTTTGAAAAGGTTGATCGTTAATTGACTTGTTTACCAAATCAAGTGCTTCATCCACCTTCCCCGCCTGATATAAATATAAGGCCAGCATTGGCACGTTATCTTTTTCAAGGTTTCGTTTTTTTGCATTCAGACGGTAATATTCAAGCGCTTTTTGATAATCACCCTGACAGGCATAGACGCTCTCGTACATGCTTTCAATGCTTGGTAAAGAAACATCATCGGCGGAAATAATTTCAGCTTCCCGGTCAACTTCGGCTTTCGCGCGGTCGCAATTATTCAGAGCAATTTCGTACTCAAAAACCAATCTACCGGGTCTTGGATAATCGGATGTACCAAAATAGATGGCAGCGTTGGCGTTCTCAAGAGCAAGACGTTTAAAAATTTCTTTATCTACCCGGAAAGAATAACCGGTTGCCATTTCAGAAAGAATAATCGCTCGAATAAGATAATTTACACCTTTATCCGGAGCCAGAGAGGTGGCTTTATCATTATCTGTCAAAGCCTTGGAAAGTAACTCCATACGTGATTTGAGGCTCTGGCCATCCATTGCAGAGTAATAATATTTTCGGGCACGATCTAAATATACCGAATAATTGTCGGGGTCCAATTCGATTTCTTTGGCAGCGATATCGAACCATTTAACATCATCCTGTTGATTTGAAGCGAGTTGTTTGTCAAATTCATAGATGGTTAAAGTCGCTCTCACGCCATCGTCATTGGGGGTTACCGTGGGGTAAACGATTCGTTGCGGCGCGAGTGGTTTTCCCCACAACGTATACCCGCCCATAATCAAGGCGCAGAGCACCAATCCCAGTAAAAATACGATCAGCAGAACAAACAGGATTTTACGCAGGTTCATATTGATTCCCTTTCACTGTGGTTGGCGCTGACTGGGAGGCAGCGTAGCGG
>JAJTBH010000227.1 GCA_021287005.1 Anaerolineae bacterium | reverse complement strand
GCAGTTTCAAAGGCTTTTTGAGTTAATTCAAAAGGAAAACGATCGGTGATCAACGATTTAACATCAATTTTGCCGCTTTGTACCAGTTGAATGGCACGCGGATAAACCAGCTTCATGCGGCGCACCATTTTAATGGTCAGCCCTTTCCGGCGAACGGTGGATGCCTTAAAAGATACTTTATCATCCGAAGGAATGCCCACCAACACCACTCTGGCGCCCGGTTTGGCGGCGGTTAATGCCGCTTCAACTGCATCATTCTCCCCGGCTGCTTCAAAAGTGACATCCAGACCGCGTTTATGAGTGGCTTGCATAATAGCTTCCACTTCTTTACCTTTGTCGGCGGGTATTACCAGGTCTGCCCCCATTTTTCGAGCAGCTTCAAGGCGCTGTGGCAGCTTATCGGTGGCTACAATCAAACCGGCGCCGGAAAGACGCGCCAGTTGAATCATTAATAAACCAATCGGGCCGCAGCCAAAAATACCCACGCTCATGGCCGGGCGCAAATGGCCCAGATCAATTGCATGAATGCCCACACCGAGAGCCTCCAACATGGCGCCTTCGGCAAAACTGATTGAATCGGGCAGGGTAAACAAACAGCGTTCGGGCCAGGTGATCCACTCACTCAAACCACCATTGGTCAGGCCATCCCCGGCAAATTTTAGGGACGTGCAGAAATTTGGGTTACCTTCTTCGCAGAATTCGCAATGACCACAGGGAATGGCCGGGTCGATGGCCACCCGCTCGCCTTTGCGCGGACCGCTGTCAATTAAACCGGAAAGCTCATGACCCAGAACCAGGGCTTGTTTTAAGGTGTAGGTGCCAATGCCACCTTCGGCAAACCAGTGAATATCAGAGCCGCAAATACTCATGGCGGCTAACCGTACCAACACTTCCCCTTCGTCCGGTTGGGGCAGGGGCGTTTCTTCAAGGCGAATATCATGCGTGTGGTATAAACGAGAAATTTTCATTTTTTGGACCTTTATGGCAACAGTAGATTTAAAAATTCCTTCTCGGCTTCATTGGTCCATTCTCTTCCGTCGCGCAGCAGGGCGTAAACCGACGGTAATATGTTTTTGAGATCGTGCAAAGCGGTTAACGGAAAGTCTTTGATTTGCGGATAAATCACGACCTTACCGGGATAAATCATATCTTTAACAGCCTGATAACCATCTTTTGCCGCGTTTAATGAACCAATGGCTGCCACCGAACGGTTGGTGGACAGTTCTCCAATTGTAACGCGGTGTACGGTTTCCTGCATATCGCTGTAGCCGGAGGCTGAATGCCCGATAATTCGCGTATGATGCAAATAAGTCTGGCTGATATCCAGCGAGACCATGGAGCCGCGCGCCAGGCCGGCAAAGACATTCATGACACCATTAACCGCCAGGTAAGTGGCCGCGTCGGAAATGACGGCTGGCACCGGTGCGGTGACAATGATATCGTCAAATCCTTCCGTCTTAAATTTGCCCATAACCGCCTGGTATTCGGCTTTGTTGGCTGGATTAAGGCAGATGAACTCTATGCCTTTGGCTTTGGCCTCAGCGGCGTAAGAAGTGCACAGGTCTGCCAGACGTTCGTCGGTGACATCGGTGCAGACAATGATGCCCGGACCGCCAGGGAACTGAATGGCGCGTTGAACGTGCATACGTCCCATGGGACCGCCGGCACCCACAAACCAGGCTTTACCGCCCGGTTTTAATGCCGCCCGCACCGGCGTTTGGCTATAAGCCAGGGAGATGTCGGTGCCGGTGCTGCCCACGTATAACCAGCGATGATAATGGACACGGCCAACGTCAATGTTGACGTTTCTCTGCAGCGGTTGTTCTGCCATCAGGCAAAAAATCCCGAATGTGGCCAGGCGCGGACTGACTTTTTCGATCAAATCGGCTTCGGCTCCCAACAGGATAATATCATCTACAAACTCGACCGGCAGGGAATCTACGTTCGGGATTTGAATTAATTCAATATCCAGTTGTTGGGCACGTTCTTCAATCCACTTTAAAAATGGGCCGGAAATTCCGGTTAAATAAACCCGCGCCGGGTGGCCGGTTTCATCAAACCCGGCGCTGAAGGAAAACTGGCGAGAATCACCGTTTCCGATGATCCAGGTTAAACCGCCGTCTTTGAGTGCCGTCCGGTAATTTAAACGGTAAGCCGCCACCACACAGGCCCAGGGTTCCGACAGGGCGCTTTCGGCATATCCCAGGTCGGGTTTGAGGGGAATAAGGAAATTGCCTTGATCGGTGTTAAGGATGCGTTCATCTATTATGGCGTATTGCGAAAGGCCGCCTTGAATCATATAACCATAAGCCAGACCCTGCCCTTTGTAGATGATATCGGTTTGCAGGGTTAAACGATCGCCAATATGATATTTTTCCTTTAATGTTTCGCCGACCGCCATGACCGTCATACAGACTTCATGGCCTAAAACCACCGGTTCCTGGCGCATGTCCCGGGTGATGCGTGGATGATCTTGCCCCTGGCTGATGACTTTAATATCCGAAAAACATAAACCGCACGCATCGTGACGGATTAATAATTGGTTGGGGCCGCAATCCGGAACGGCCACTTCAACAGGTTTCCCGTTCTGCCCCAGGTTTTCCAACCCGGCGCCATACAATGGCCATAAATGTTGTCTGGCAGGCAGAGGGCCGGCAGCCTTACGATAATTTGATAATTTGTCAGTCATAGGAAACCTCATTCCTTTTTATAATCTGGCGGAAATTTCCGCCGGTGAATGATTGGCGGTTAATAATTTTAGTTTTTGAATCCCGAGCATTCCCGGTGGGAGAAGCCGGCCAACCCGGGTGTAAAAACTGTTGCGTTCGTGCCGGGTGGGCATGTGCGCCCGGGCCCATTCCGATTGATAACCTAACCCAAGAGCCCGCTGCAGCATGGTATGGCCATAAATGAAGTAGGCGCCATCGGAAAAGGCCGGATAAAGCGGGGCCATTTCGGCGGCGTCAAAATCATCCACCCATTTTTGACCGGGGCTGTTCATCTCCGTGCCCACATTAATCGGTAAATCCAATTTTTGAGCCAGGCGAACAACTTCGTGTAGCTTTTCGACTTTTATCCTGCGCTGTTCGGCATCGTTAATGTTCCAGTTGCGGTCAGGGATGATATTGATGGTACCGATACCAGTCGAGATTAAAAAATTAAGCAGTTCTTCCAGGTTTTGCTCGCCGCTGGAGGTGCCATCCAACCAGCCATAACAGGGGATGGCGCCGCAGGCGATAATCAGGCGGTTAACTTCCTGCAACGAAGGAAATGTATCAGGACCCGGCTGAACATAACCGACACCGCCGCGTTTCATCAACCTGGAACGGATTAAATTTTGCAGTTTGGCAGGGTTGTCAAACACGACCTGAACCAGATCGGGAGTCGTTCCCAGCACGTTGGCCCAAAAAAGAAGCGGGTTGGCCTGTTGCAGATTAACAGCCTGGATGTAGGCGCTGAGCATATGTCTTTCGGTGGCATTGCCGGCCGGGGTTAAAGGCAGCACGTCACGATCATAATTTACATCCAGATTTACGAGATGTGCATTAATACGTGCCATCATGTCGCGATTACGCTGTTCGGCGCGCCGGTGAAGGTCTGCCAGTGTGGCGGCGGCTTCCGGCGCAGGAAGACTGGATGTAAAACCAATGCCGATGTGATAACAGACTCCCGGTTCGCCGGGGGAGTTAAACTCATGCGAGGCATATTCCGGAACAAAAATGCGGGTTTCAATGCCGGCGCTGCCGCGTACAGCCAGCAGGTCACAGGCATCCAGAAATTCGGATACACCATCCAGTGTATCAAAGTCGATGATACCCAGGGCCCTCAGTCCGCGCTGTTTTGCCAGCCAGGCCAAACCAGACGGAGAATAGGATTCAGCATTATATGAATAAAAAGTGTGACAATGCAGGTTAAAAGCTTCTTTTTGATCTTCAACCTGTAATTCACCCCGGGTTAGCCGGTCAGTTATGGATTTGATCGTTTCGCTGCGTTTTTTATGGTCAAATTGATTAAGCGCGTTTTTAATTTCCAATAATGAAGGTTGGGTCATCAATCGTCCTTTCCGTCGGATTAATTACGATAAATCGAAATAATTCAGTTTATTCCGCCAGCAAGTTGATAAAGGTTTTAAAAGCGGCGTCCCAATGATTGCCGGATTGGGCATGGTATTCATTTGTTTCAAATGAGGTCCTAACAATTTGACGCAGTTCATCAATGGAAGCGATATCATTTTGAGCCAGGGCTTGCAAAAGAATGTTGCCGGTGGCGGTTGCCTCAATCGGTCCGGTAATGACCCGGCAGCCGGTGGCGTCAGCGGCAAGCTGGTTTAAAAGGCGGTTTTGAGTGCCTCCGCCAATGATATGAATGGTGTCAAAGCGTTTGCCGACGCTGGCCTCCAGGCGCTCGTGTACCAGCCGGTAATTAAGCGCCGTGCTTTCAAGCGCGCAGCGCACGATCTCACCCGGAGATTGCGGCACTTTCTGTCCCGTTCGTTTACAAAAAGCTTGAATGCGCGCCGGCATGTCGCCGGGTTTTAAGAAATCGTTATGGTCGGGATTTACCAGACTGACCAGTGGTTCAGCCCCGGCAGCCATCTCGGTTAACTGTGCATAAGAATAATCCTGTCCTGAGGCGGCCCAGGTACGGCGGCACTCCTGCACCAACCATAATCCCATGGTATTTTTGGAATAACGATACGTGTTTTTCTGCCCCTGGAGCAGGGCGCCACCTTCATTGGTGAAATTATAGGCCAGGCTGTCTGCGGTAATCACCGGTTCTGCGCTAACAATGCCCATGATTGACCAGGTTCCTGAACTGATCCAGACATAATCTTCATTTTCCGCCGGAATGGCGGCAACGGCGGAGCCAGTATCATGACAGGCAGGAGTTAAAACCTTCACACCGCTGATTCCCAATTCTTCAACCAAAGCCGGTTGTAATTCGCCCAATATACTGCCGGGTTGGATAATGGGCGGAAAGATATCGGATGGAATGCCCATTTTTTCAAGCAAGGCATACGCCCAGGTGCCCTTGCGCGGGTCAAAACATTGGGTGGTGGTAGCGATGCTGAATTCACAATATTTTTTACCCGTCAACCAGTAATTAAACAAATCGGGCATGGTCAGGAAGGTTTTGGCGCATTTTAAACTTTCAGCCTGATGGGTGACCATGGAAAGCAACTGGTAAAGGGTATTAATTTGCATAAATTGGATGCCGGTTTGTTCGAAGATGGTTTCTTTTGGCAACCGTTTAAAAGCTTCATCAAGCATGTTGTCTGTGCGGCTGTCGCGATAATGATAAGGATTGCCCAACAGATTGCCATGTTTATCCAACAGGGCGAAATCGACACCCCAGGTATCCAATCCAAGGCTTTTTATCATCCCACCCTTTTTTGCTTGGCTGATGCCGGTTTTAATTTCTGACCATAAACGAAGGACATCCCAGTGCATGCTGATGTCGCTGCCGTGGGATATTTTTACGGGTCCATTCGAAAAACGGTGGATTTCGTTTAAGATCAGGCGTTTGTCATCCAAAGTACCTGAAATAACGCGACCGCTTTCCGCGCCTAAATCAATTGCCAGATATAAACCTGCCTTGGATACCATTTTTTGCCTCCGTGGGGATGAATTTACGCAAATATCAATTAATAGAAGCATGAACGCTGCGCTCAGACCCATATTTTATGAATTTCTTAAACAGAAAACAAAAAGCTTAAATAAAAGCAGGGTTTATAAAAGTTATTATTGTATAATACGGGAAGAATAAATTTGTTGAAATAAAACGAGGTCAGTAATTTGATATCATTTGAGAGACGCCAACGTTTGGTAAATATTCTTAAAGAACAACCGGGTATTAATGTGCCCGAATTATCAAAGTTATTAAACGTATCCGAAGGAACAGTGCGCAATGATTTAAACAATCTTTCAGAAATGGGATTGTTGGTAAGGGTAAGGGGCGGCGCGGTTGTTAAGGATATGGATAAAAAACAAATCACGGCTTTTAATACCCGCTCGACAACCAATATTGAAATTAAAGAAGCGATTGCTCAAACGGCCGCTTCACAAATTGAAGATGGCGACTCAATCTTACTGGACGCCAGTACGACAGTTTTTCATCTTGCAGATTATTTGCAAGACCGCCGCAATCTACGGATTATTACCAATGGCATCGAAGTGGCGCGTAAACTTTCCGGTAATCCGTACAATACGGTTATACTTGTCGGCGGCTTTTTAAGCTCAGACGGGCATTCAATTTCCGGTTTGATGAGTGATTTTTTCCTGAAAGATTTGCATGTTAAAAAAGCCTTTGTTTCCGCCAGCGGTTTTACCTTGCAGGGCGGCTTAACGGATATCAATATTCATGAAGCACAGCTCAAACGA
>JAJTBH010000226.1 GCA_021287005.1 Anaerolineae bacterium | reverse complement strand
GAAGGGCTTTGTTACTCCAGATCGATGGCAGCCGCTTTTTCGCAGGGTTGTTCTGCGGGAGTGGCAAACCTGACTCCGCAAAGATAAATGAGGGCAGTTATTACCAGTAAATAAATAATGATATAGAGGGGCGCCAGCAGCCACTCGGGCGCCAGGTTAAAGAGCGTCAGGCTGCCGAAAAGCATAAATACCAGCCCGGAAACCCATTTAATATATTTTTCGGGGATGTGCTTGCAGATCCAGGCGCCGCAAAAGACGCCGATGCTGTTGGCGACCAGCATACCGGTCACCGTTCCGGCCAATACCAGCAGCGGGTAACGGTATTCGGCGGCCAGCGCTACGGCCATCAACTGGGTTTTATCGCCCATTTCGGCCAGAAAAAAGGCCACGGCTACAGCGATGATGGGGCCAAAACGTTTTTCTTTGTGTAAATTTTTTTCTTCATCGCCTTCGCCGCGTAAGGTCCACAGGCCAAAGGCCAGAAATGAAAGCCCGGCAGCCAGCGAGATGGCGCGCATCGGTAAAACATTACCCAGGTAACTGCCCACAATCACGGCCAACCCGTGATTGAGCAGCGATGCAATTACAACCCCACTTAATACGTAACGCACCTTATATTTTCCGGCCAGCGCCAGGGTCAATAACTGCGTTTTATCACCCAGTTCACCTACGACGACCAGAAAAACGGCATTTAAAAAGATTAACATGGGGTTTAATACTCCTGAAACGGGTAAATTGGTTCCGGAAAAGAGCGGCGATTAATAAAAAACCACCATAATAATTGTCATTATGGTGGTCTCGCTATTCAAAGTCAGCAGGCTGCCGGGATTATTCATCCGGGTTGTCGACAGTCTGTCCCGTTTTGCAACAGGCAGCTACTCCCCGACCGGGTCTAATCTTACACCTCCCGGCGGAGCCTGTCAATCGATGTGAAAAAATGGACCAACAAAGTGTTGTTCCAAAACGTAAGGCGGCCGAAGCCGTTCCCTGGGCCCGTCAAATGGATAATAACCCGGAAAGCCAACCCAAAAACACAGCCCGCTGTATTGCGGGAGGCATTCGGTTGTACAGGATAGGATGATTGGGGTGGGCGAATAAACGCTCATCCAAAAGAAGGAATACGTTGTTTAATCGGCGGTGAATGTTATAACAGACCCAATTCATGCGCGCGCAGGGCGGCGCGGGTGCGGTCCTGAACGTTTAATTTTTGCAAAATCACCGAGATGTAATTTTTAACCGTACCCTCGGCCAGGTGCAGTTTAAAGGCGATCTCGCGGTTGCTGGCGCCTTTGCCCAATTCTTTTAAAATTTCCAATTCACGCTCGCTGAGCGGGTCGATCAGCTTTTCGGCTGCGGTTGGTTGAAGCGGTTGCAAACGGGCAAACTCGGCCAATACTTTGCGTGTGACCGATGGTTCAATTAATGCCCCACCGCCCGCCACGGTGCGTACTGCGGCAGAAAGTTCTTCCCCGGAAACGTCTTTGAGTAAATATCCCAGGGCGCCGGCGCGTAATCCCTCAAATATATAGGCGTCATCGTCAAACGTGGTCAAGATAATCACATGCGCCTGCGGCCAGCGTTCAATAATCTGGCGCGTGGCTTCCACCCCGTCCATCTGCGGCATACGTACATCCATTAACACCACATCCGGCTGCAACTGTTCGTAAAGTTCCAGTGCCTTCTGTCCGTTTTCACCTTCTCCGACCACCTCCAAACCTTCTTCCAGTTCGAACAGCGTGCGCAAACCGTCGCGCATCAGGCGCTGGTCATCCACAATTAATATACGAATTGTATTATCGGGCATCCGTTTCCTCCGAATATTGTAAGGGCGCGCTGAAAACCAGGCGCAAACCGCGCTGTTCGGCGGGCTGCACCTCAAAAGAGCCTCCCAATAATGCCGCGCGTTCTTTTAAACCCATCAAACCAAAACCGCCCTTGTTGTCTGCCTGTTTGCCAACGCCGTTATCTTCCACGCTCAGAGTCAGGTAATCCGCTTCTTGTGTGAGGCGAATGTTTACCTGCGAGGCGTGTGCGTGTTTTTCAATATTGGTCAGGGCTTCCTGGGCGGCGCGGTAAAAACTCTGGCGCAGCGGGCTGCTTAATGATGGCAGCGTTTCGGGTAAATCGGCTTTAATTTGAATGCCGGTGGCTTCTTGAAATTGATTTATTAAATGTTGAATGGATAATAATAATGGCGTATCTTCTTCCTGCGGGGCGCGCAGGGTGGCCACAATGCGGCGCAGTTCGCCCAGGCCGGTTTTCACCTGGTCGCGCACGGTGCCCACAATTAAAGCGGCGCGCTGTGGGTCGCTGGTTATCAGGCGCTGGGCGCCTTCCAACTGCACCACAGCGACCGTCAGTTGGTGGCCGAGGGTGTCGTGCACTTCGCGCGCCAGATGATACCGTTCGCGGGTGATGGCCAGCTCTTCCACCTCGGCGGCATAATGCTGCAACTGGCGGTGCGCCGTCTGCAATTCGGCCAGCAGTTCTTCACTGCGTTTGTGCGCTTCTTCGGCGCGCACCATATAATACCCAAAAATACCAAAAAAGAAATATCCGGCTGTGAAGGGCAGGGCATTAATCAAACCTTCATAAGTATTAAACCAGATGAAGATGATTAACGTGATTGTGGTGAAAATGGCAATCCACAACATGGCCTTACGAATGGGCAAAGCCGTAGCGGCGATGGCGGACAGGATAAAAAACAAGATGGGAAAGGGCGACCAACCCGGCGACAGGATCAGTAAAAAACTGATGATGATCGTCATGATCGTCAGGCCGGACACATTTCTGGCATATGACCGGCAGGCGTGCGGCTCATAAACGATCAAAATGAGACTTAACAAAACCATCAGACCGATGGCGGCATAACGCGCCGGGGGAAAGGAGAACTGGTCCATTCCCCCGACGGCTACTGACAGGATGGTGAGAAAGGTGATAAAGTCGAATAAAAAACCTTTGCGCATGATTTTAATTCTACACCGGCTTACTCAAAACGGAAGCGCCATAATGCCACTCCAAAAAAGAGCAGGGCGAAGCCCATCAAAGCCGCGCTCTCCGGCAAAATATCCATTAATCCCAGGCCGCGCACGATGACATCCTGAAAACCCTGCAAGGCCCAGGCATGCGGTGTGACTTTGGATAGCGACTGCATAAATTCGGGCATAACGTATACCGGCACCATCATACCGCCAAGGGCTGCCAGGGTCACCGAAAGCAGGGTGCTGACACCGCTCATCTGTTCACGGGTTTTGGCCAGTGCCGCAATCATCAGTCCCAGGCCGTTGGCTGCCGCTGCGGTGGTGATGGAAACCAGTGCCAGAGCCAAAATATCGTGCCCCAACTCGATATGAAAAACCAGCACGCCCACGGCGAACATCAACGCAATTTGAATCAGGTTGATGATGAAATAAGGCAGCAGTTTGCCGATTAACAGGGCGGCGCGTGAAAGCGGGGCGGCTTGCAGACGACGGAAGGTGCCCAACGATTTTTCTTCATAGATGCTGAGCGCCAGAGACTGGATGATAAAAAAGACGCCGAAGATGGTATAACCGGGCACATTTTGTTGAGCCGAAGTAGGTTCTTTTTCTATGCGCATACCCGTGGGCGCTTCTTCCTGATAGGTGATGCCGGTGGCGTTTTTGCCGAGCACATCGTTTTGTGTCATTATTCCGGTGAAAGAGGCCAGCACGGGTTTAAGCATGGCCTGGTTGGCGGGCGGCAGGTTGGTTAAGATATTGTCAAAACCGGCCTGGATGTTGGCAGGCGCCTGGGCCAGCGATGCTTCGCGTTCGATATAACCCTGCACCATGCCGCGCACCGGGCCCATCATCTGATTGCCCACCGAAGGGTCAACCACATAGGTCACCACGGCGCCTTGATCGTTTTGCGCCAGAATTTTTTCTGAAAAGTCGGCCGGAAAAACCAACCCGATATGGTAACTGCCGTCCATGATGAGGGCATCAATCGCGGCGCGGTTCAGGGCGCTATCGTTTTGAGTATCGATAATGGTTAAACCGTTTACATCTTTGAGGTTGTTGATTACTTTTTGGGCGATTTCACCCCGGTCGGCATTGGCGACCAGCAGCGAAATGGGATTATTCTCACTGCCCGAGTCAAAAACACCGTTAAGGGCAATACTCATCACCAGGATAAACATGACCGGCATCAAAAAGAGTGTACTGATGGTTCCGGTGCTGCGAAACAAAATTTTTAATTCTTTAATCGTAATGGCATAAATCTGGTAAAACATGGTTAAACTCCGCACTTATTCTCTAAGGGTCTTTCCGGTTAGTGAAAGAAAAACGGTTTCAAGGTTGGCTTCCAAAATTTGAAGCGAGGTTAATTTTGCGCCGATTTGCTGGCTGATCGAAAGAATATTCATCAAGGCCGATTGGCTGTCATTGGCCTGCACGTCCAGATACCCATCATGCAAGGCAATCGAACGAATGCATGGCAGTTGTTGAGCGCTTTGGACTAACCGTTCGGCATGCCCGTTGTTAAGCCCCACGCGAATGACACCCTGACCGATGGCGTGAATCAGGTTTTGAGGCGTATCCAGGGCGATGATCTGCCCGTGATCCACAATGGCCACGCGGCGGCAGAGGCGCTGGGCTTCTTCCATGTAGTGCGTGGTATAAATGATGGTCATACCTGCCTGGTTAAGCGCCTCAATGCTTTCAAAAATGGCATTACGGCTTTGCGGGTCGACCCCCACGGTGGGCTCGTCCAAAAAAAGGATGTCGGGTTCGTGCAGCAGCCCGGCGGCAATGTTAACCCGCCGTTTCATGCCCCCCGAAAAATGATTAACGGCTTCATTGGCGCGCTCGCTCAGGCTGACCATTTGCAAAGCACGTTCCACCTGTTGTTTCAAGCGGCGGCCGTGCAGTCCGTAGATCTGCCCGAAAAAAATCAGGTTATCACGCGCCGAAAGGGTGGGATAAAGCGCCAGTTCCTGGGGCACCAGGCCCAATTTCATTTTGGCCTGGTTGCTTTGTTGCGCCAGGTTAATTCCTTCAATCTGAATGCTACCCGAATCGGGCTGAACCAGCCCGGTAATCATTGAGATGGTGGTGGTTTTGCCGGCGCCGTTGGGGCCCAGCAGACCAAAAATTTCACCTTTTTGCAACGAAAAAGAAAGACCCTGCACGGCGTGAAACGCGCCGTAAGATTTGTGCAGGTTACTGACCTGTAAAACGATGTTAGACATAAAAAAACCTCCGTTCTGATGTTACTGGCCCAAGCATACCCGGGCGGCAGTCATTACCATCAGTGCCGGAGGTCATTGATAGGTCATATGACCTGTTTTTGTTATCTGCGCTCCACGTCGCGGGCAATGGCGCGCGCCTGTTTCACCAGCGCGGCGAAACGCTCCGGTTTAAGCGACTGACCGCCATCCGAAAGAGCCTCGTCGGGGTGGTTATGTACTTCCACAATCAGGCCGTCGGCTCCGGCGGCGATGCCGGCGCGGGCGATGGGGGTCACAAATTCCCAGCGCCCCGTGCTGTGACTGGGGTCGAGAATGACGGGCAGGTGGGTCAGGCTTTTTAACACGGGAATGCTGTTGATGTCGGTGGTGTTGCGTGTGTAACTTTCAAAAGAGCGAATGCCGCGTTCGCATAAAATTACCCGGCGGTTGCCGTGTGAAAGAATGTATTCGGCTGCCATGAGCAGTTCGTCAATGGAGGCGGCATTACCCCGTTTTAATAAAACGGGTTTCTGGCTTTCGCCGGCGGCGTGCAGCAGGGAAAAGTTTTGCATATTACGCGCGCCAATCTGCAAAATGTCGGCGTAACTGGCGACCAGCGCGACCTGTTCGGGGGCCATGACCTCGGTGACCACCGGCAGACCGGTGATTTCGCGTGCTTCGGCTAAAATTTGCAGACCTTCTTCACCCAGACCCTGGAAGGCATAAGGTGATGAGCGCGGTTTAAATGCGCCGCCGCGCAACACCTGTGCCCCGGCTTCTTTGACAGCCTGTGCCACCTCAAGCAATTGGGTGCGGCTTTCAACGGCGCAGGGGCCGGCCATGATCACAATCTCCTCGCCCCCTATCGTCACCCCATCTACCGGAAAGTTGGAATCCTGCGGAATGAATTCACGTGAGGCCAGTTTGTAAGGTCGGGAAATGGGCACAATGCGATCAATGCCGGGCATGAACATAAACTGGTCTTTGGTTTTAATCGGGTCATTGCCCATCACACCAATGATGGTACGTTCTTCGCCTTTGGAAAGGTGCGCTTTAAACCCGTGCGCCTCAATGCGGGTAACGACTGCGTTGACCTGCTCTTGAGTTGCTTCGACATTCATAATGATCATCATAATTTCTTCTCCTCTTTTGGTTGACGCCGGTAGGTCCCGTGCCGGTGGATAAAAATAAAAAAACACGATGCCGGTTGGG
>JAJTBH010000225.1 GCA_021287005.1 Anaerolineae bacterium | reverse complement strand
GCATTTCGTTTAAGAACGTCAGGCGGCGCATTCTTACGGTGCTGGGAATGGTTAGAATGTCTTGCCCGGTCATCAAATCAAAAATTTGTTCATCCAGATAGGCATATAATTCCGAAGATCGCCCCATCCCAAACGATACAACTCGCTGTGAACCGGCGTTTAAAGCCACTTCACGCAGCAGCACCACTCGCGCCAGGGCCGCCCCGTTTCGCATGGCTGCCTCAAGGATTGGTTTCACGGCGTCTTCCGCGGCCAGGTTGGAGGCAACACCTTCACTGACTGCCAATAAATGGCTCAATTCATCCAGGCGAGCTTTCAGGCTGAGCCGCATGCCATCAAAGGCGTTTCCCAACTGCCCAACTTCATCGGCGCCCAATATTTGCATGGGATGGTCCAGTTTGCCTTGTGAAATTAACGATGCTTCCTGTGCCAGAGACTGCAAAGAATCGGTCATAAAACGCAGCAGTAACTGCCAGACCGTCATCAGACTGATTAATAAAATAACCAGCAAAATTAATAACGGCATGGCCGTGGTTAATGCCATATCCTGGGTACGCGTGGCCGGTACGGAAATAACCACCGACCAGGGTGGGCCGGACACGCGTGCATAATAAACAAATTGGCGCGTCCCCAGGGTCGAGGTATTATCCAAAAACGATCCATCCAATTCAGGCAGTGGACCGCCATATGGAGTCATCACCTGGCTGGTGTCGGAGGCAAACAAAATCCGTCGATTTTCATCCAGAATATATGCGCGGCCTTCATTATCGGTAGCGCTGTTCATTAATGCCTGAATAGCGGCCTGGGTATAAGGATTGTTATTTAAATCCGCATAACCGAGCAGAATTGTTTCGATTTGTTGATTTTCATTTCTAACCGGTGCAATAAAAACGATTCGCGCCGTATTACTTCCACCGGCAGCCGGAATGGCATAAGTTTGAACCATAACCCCTTTGGATGCCAGTAAAATTGCGTTGCGTTCATCCTGTGTCAGACGGGCTTTGCTGCCCAAATCCGAGGGAAAACTCCCCAAACGCTGCCCGGATAAATCAACCAGTAACAACTGTTGAAAAAACGGCACTTCACGTGCACGGGCTTCCAACTGCTGGTCGATGTTTGGTTCTGCCGGGTTAATCGGACGTTCCGCTTGCCGTCGAATTAAATTTTGACCGCTCTCCAGAAAATAAGGCATGTTTTCAGTGGCAATCATGGCTGTACTGGCCAGTTTTTCTTGCAGCAGTTGTCGCGCGGTATACCCGGCCACAAGCCAATCGCCTACCATTAACGCCAGAATAACTGCCAGAATCATCGGAATTGAAAAATAATAAAACCTGGCTGTTAAACTGGTTTCAATCGGTGATGGTTTTAATTTTGCAAAACGAACCCACCAGGCTGGCTGCCAGAGTTTGATAAGCGCCGCCGGAATGACTGCCAGAAACAGTTCTGTGGAGCGTGTTATCATCAATGGATAGGTTTGCGTTAATGCATAATCCAACCTCACCGCCAGGCTTCCGTTGGTACTGACCAACGAAAGCAGCATGATCATGGGAATATACGAAAGCGAAGTTAAAACAAACGCTCCCATTGGTTGACGCAAAATCACAAACAAACGCGATCGGTAGGGCTGGTTGACACACCAGGCAAAGATTAAACCCAGCATCCCCATTTCGACAATGGTAAAAAGGCTGTGTGTCTCGCCCATGGCGCGGGTGATACCAGCCAATAAAGCCAGCACCACGGCTGGTATCGGGCCGCTTAAACCGGCTGCCAATACCCACGGTATGGCTGAAAAAATCATGACCGAGGGTACACCCATATCAATCGGCATTTCAGGGATGTTTAAGTTGCTTGCTGAAGGAAATCCCAACCCTAACAACGATGTAGTTAAAGGGGTGACTAATCCAAAAATAGCTATTTTCACCCACCATGACATACTTTGTTCTCTGGCAGGACGCCAGAGTGTCTTAATCCCCCAACCGATACAAAATAAAGCAAACAACCACCCCAGCCAGGCAACCAGGGTAGTAGGCACATCTATATAAGGAGCTGTTGACCACAATGAAAAAATTATCAGCATAATTAAAGTCTCAAATCATTGGGTCGATAAAAATAAATTAAAGTAAAAATAATTCCTCCGCGGTGAACGGGTACAATGAAAAAAATGATAAATAAATTCTCTTCAATCAAATTATAGCATCAGGCTGCAGGTTAAGTATAGTTATGAGGGTCATTCGTTATTTTTTTTAACCCTTTTGTGCAGTTTATCCGGCTGCCTCAACCCAATCGATCACCTGTTTTAAAACCTCTTCGATCGACAAGCCATCCGATTTGATTTGCCTGGCATCTTCAGCTACACGCAGCGGTGCGATACTTCGAGATGTATCGACCAGGTCGCGTTGTTGCATGCCATCCAACACATCCTGATAGCTGATTTTTTCTCCGCGCAAAATGCGTTCTTCATATCTGCGCCGGGCGCGTTCTTCCGTTGAGGCATCGAGGTAAATCTTTAAATCCGCATTGGGGAACACAACCGTTCCGATATCTCGCCCAACCATTACCACATTTCCCCTGCCGCCAATCCGGCGTTGTTGTTCGGTCATGGCATCCCGAACGCGTTTATATTTTGAGACATACGAAACATTGGCTTCGACTTCCGGTTTGATAATTTGCCAGGTCACATCCTGACCATCCAGCAGAACATCATTTTTGCGTTTATCGTTAATACTTGGCGCATGAACATCAATGACAATTCGTTCCGCGATTTCAGAAACATGTTCTTCATCATGAACATCAATTCCGTTTTGCATGGCGGCCAGTGTTGCCGCCCGGTACATCACACCTGTATCAAAATACAGATATCCCAGGTGCTGGGCTATCTGTTCAGCCAACGTAGATTTTCCTGAGGCGGAAGGCCCATCAATAGCAATAATAGAAGGTTTAACCATAATTTTCCTTTATTCGGTCGGGATTGTTTGTGGCATTGCATTACCGCCAGGGAATAAATCGTTTCTTACCCAGAGAATAGCGATATCACGATCCAGGGGGGCTTTCCGGAAAAATATCCAGTTGACCCATTCCTGAGAAAACATGAGCGTCCAGGCAGGTTTTTGATGTAAGGCAAAGGCGGTTCCTCGATAAGCCTGTTCAGACGATGGCACATAATCCACCGGCGAGATAATAATCGAAGGCAGTGCGCTTGACGGAATTGAATTGACAAAACGCGCATCACGATAATCGCGCAGTGTCCAACGCAGATCGTCAAAATCCTTATTAATAACTACGACATCCAGCAGTTTTCCGGCACCCAGTTTCCAACGTGATACATCTTGCATGGTTTTGTCCATTAATTGTTGAGCATTGGCGTCACTGCCATATCGCAGCATTTCCATTTCCGGATTTTTTGTTAAACCCGCAGCATTCCATGCTCCCGAAAAGGTGATAGCCAGTAGAAAAATGCATAAACTGACCATTAATTGTGACATGGCCAGTCGGGCAGACCAACCAAAGCCAACCAGATAAGTCATGGCCAACATCAGCAGCACGCCTCCGACCACCACAATTACCCGTTTTAAGGCTTCATTCTGGTCTGCGACGGCGACCTGAGTATTAAAGAATAAAATCAGGTAAACCATTGACAACGTAATAAACACAAAAATTACCAGGGATAAAACCACAAATCCGGCAAACCATTTTTTTTCATCGGGATCAATTGAAAATAATATCCAGCCAAAAAAGCGCGCCGATAAAATCCATAAGGGAATGACATTCCACGCCAGATCATTAACCACACGCGCCGGATATATTAAATAAAATATAAATGCCGCCGCCCACCAAAAGCTCAAAAATAAATCCAGTTTGTTGCGCCGGGTCATGGCCCAGATAATGCCGGTCACGCCCAGAACCAGCAATAAGGGCTCGTAGGAGATAACTGCAATTAAACTATCAAGTATGGATGAAGCATTCGTAGCAGGGTTGGTAATGTTTTGAATGAAATAAACCGGGCTGGCGAACACCCCATTAAGACCACCGGGAATTAACATAAATGCCGCGCCGCCCAAAATCGCCGTCGCCAGCAAACCGGTTAAAATGGAACGGTAAGATTGGCGTAAAAATACCAGGCAAGATTCAAAAAATTCGGATGTATCTTCATCAAGGTTTTTATCATCGGCTTTGTCTTCCACAAGGAAAAAGCGCGCAAAAATAATTGCTGCAGCCAAAGAAATCAAACCCAACCACAATTGTGTTCCCGCCAAGAATAATAATCCAAGGCTAATACCAAAACTTTTCGCCTTTTTATTAATCAAAAAAACAAAGGATAAACTCAAAAACAGTATGGCAATTATCAGGCTGTCAGCCTGCCTTGAAGATGCCACCAACACGGGATCCATTGCCAGTAAAAAAGCCGCCATCATTGCCGGCAAACGGCCTATCTTTTGCCGTAATAAATACACCGGGATCACCATTAATAAACCACAAACAGCCGGAATAATTCTTGCCAAAAATTCATTGCTGCCAAAAACAAAAAACAGCAGCGCCGTTCCGTTGAGATATAAAGGTTGTGACCCTGTTAATTGGGGCGCTCCCTGGGCAACGGATAACGCCTGTAGGGCGTGTTGTGCCTCGTAACCTGACAGGGATAATATCCCCAGGCCGATTAATCGCAGCCAACTGGCAAAAAATAAAATCGCCAGATAAATTAAATCTTCCACATTAAACCGTTTGTCTTTCATGGGTCACCCTCAATTATTTCCGTTCAATGTTGAACTGGTAATTTGTACGGGAACTTCATAAATGGTTACTGAATTATTTCGATAAGCCACTGAAAGATAAGGCTGGAATTTATCAGGCGTAATTTTATACGTGGTTATTTCTCTTTGACTGACAATGATATAACGTACCTGATAACGGGATAATATCGCTTGAGCCTCACTCCAGTTGTTCGTTCTGTATAACAAGGCGATATCCGACTCTCGATTGCCTTTTTCTTTTTCACCGCCGCGCCATTGGCTTTCATGTCCGGGCCAGCCCAGAACAGTTATCTGCCCCGAAAAGGTGGAATAGCGTGCATAATCGGTATAACTTCCACCGACAGCCTCCACAATAATACCACGCGGTGCCTGGCGTAACCATTTTATGGCCTCCATTTCATCCGGAGCCCAATTTTTAATATAAGCTGCGCCGTCCAATGTAAGCGCGTCAAAAATATTATTTCTGGCGGTTGCCGTCTGAATCACATCCGCTGCTCGTTGATAAAAACCGGTCATCGGGTAAACCAGGGCGGCTCCCAATACCAGAACGGAAATGGGTTTAAATATCTTTCCGGCCAAATCCCAACGGCTCCAGAGTACTACTGTACAAAAAGCGGCGGCTATCCCCCAAACGATCCATGCCTGGAAGTAAAATTTAAAAATAGTGTTCATGCGCCCGCCAAATTGATCGCGCAGGAAGAAAAACTCCGGCATTAAAGTCAAACCAAGACCCATCAACATCAACGCCAGAACAAAAATATCGGCCGATGGTGTGGGAACTTCTTTTTCAGTTTTAAGGTCATCGTCAGCAGCATGTTTCGAATTTACACCAGCCGAACGGGATACGGCAACCAGCACCAGACCAAACAGTATCACCAGGGTTATCCATGTTCCCGGCATGGTTAATCTTCGACTGAGTGATGTAAAAATCACCATAAAAATATCGATCCCGCCGGCTCCCTGGGAAGCACTCATATACATTTCCCCGTAAACCGGTACCAGGCTGATTAAAAACGCAAACAGATAAGACAGCACCCATAAACTGACGCTGATTACCAGAGAGATAACAACTCCGCGCCGAAAGGATATACTTTTGCTGGAGTACATCCAGGCCATAACCAGCCAGACAATCATCGGAATCAGCAACGGGCCGAACATCATCCAGAAAAACGTTCCACGTGTAAACAGAATCAAACTGGGTAAAAATCCGCCGGCCTGTGAAGCAAAACCCAGGAAAAATGGGATATAAAATAGAATCCCGGCAATTCCCAGGCCAACCCCTGTTTCCAGGAACAATCCTGGCAAATCCCAACTCCATCCGCTCTTTTCATAAGCGATCAAACATACAACCAGGCAAATTAAACCGGTATAAATTGGGAAATCCCAGGTATTGAGGAAGGAAAGCCCGCCTAAAACCAGCGCCAATACCCAAAACTCCACCCGGGCCATATTTTTCACAATTCGCAAATCCCCTACATCCGGGTCTTCATTTTTAAACAATCTGGATACCCAGGATATTATCCCATCACCGTTCATCAATACATTACGCGACCAATAAATATTTAATGCCGCCCCGATTAACAATAAAACAAAAGGCATCGCCAGAACATGCGGGTGTAAGTCAGCCAGAAAATAGGTGAAATTGGGAAATTCATCAATGATCTCAA
>JAJTBH010000224.1 GCA_021287005.1 Anaerolineae bacterium | reverse complement strand
CAACCGCTGCGGTCGGCGCTGATGCCTCTCGATGAGACCATCCGCGCCCCGCTCAGCCCGCTTGACCAGGCACCCTACGACCAACAACTGTTGACCTCCCCCTGTTTTTAAAAGACTTATTGATAAACAATATTAAATGAAGCCTGCCCCTGCACACTCGAAGCAGCCGGGCGCATATCCTCGCTGATTTCCACTTTTTTGAGGTGCGGCAGGTTTAACAAAGGCGTCAAATCCTGCACAAAGGTCTCGGAGAGGGCGATCTCTTCCAGCAGGGGATGTGTATCAATCCCATCCAGCGACTTAAGCGGCGCCTTGCGCGCGTAAAAAAGCTTAAGCGTGTCCAACCCGTTTAAAGCCGCCGCCGATTCAACATCCGTCAGGCCGATATCCAACACAACCAGATGTTTGTTATCCTTCAGGGCAGTTAAATCGGAAACACGCGTATCAAAAATACCCAGATCTTTTAACCGGCTGACCTTTGCCAGCGCTGAAATATCGGAAAAGGGGTTGTGTCGCATATCAACCGACTCGAGGCTGCCCATCTGCGCCAGCGGGCTCAAATCGGTGATGTTTTGATACACCAGCGAAATATGCACCAGGTTGGGCATACGCGGCAAATCTTCCAGCGACTGAATGTCGCCGCGCGCAGCCAGGCTGTGCCCTTCGGCAAAACTTTTCGAATAGACGTTAAAATCATCCGGGCCGGCAGCCGCTTTATCGCCAAAGATATATAACTGTGAGACGGATTTCAGGTCTTTTTCGCTGATTTTTTCATCCGCCGTTTTACCCAGGCTCAGGCGCACGGCTTCTTCGACCAGGGCTTCTTTAAACTGCACAGCAGGCGGGCCTTGCAGTTCCACAAATTTGCCATACCCCAACCAGGCCGCCGCCAGTAATAAAACAAATGCAGCGATGCCAAACAAAAAAAACCGGCGGGTCGTGCGGCCGTTGAGGGCGTCTTTAACCTGCATCACATTTTTATAACGGTCTTTGGGCGCAAAAGCGGTGCAGCGTGAAATCAGCCTGGCCAAGCCGGCATCGTTTACCGATTGAATGCCCTGCTGCACATCCAGCGTGCCGGTCAACAGCCAGCACAACAGTACCCCCAGCGAAAAGATATCGGCGCGGGCGTCGGTCTGCGAAAAACCGTATTGTTCCGGTGCGGCGTAATGGCGCGTGCCAAAATTGAGGGTATCCCCCTGCGAGTCGGCGTTATAATAACGCGAAATGCCAAAATCGATCAGGCTGACCCGACCGGCCTCATCCACAATGATGTTTTGCGGTTTGATATCGCGGTGAATGATGGGCGGAGTCTGCCCGTGCAGATAAATCAGGATATCACAAAGCTGCAAGACGATATCCAGCGCCTCGTTGCGGTTTAAGCGGCGGGTGCGGACCAGCTCGTCCAACGGGGTGCCCTGCAAATACGTACGCAGGATGCAGCGCATATTTTCGTTTTCATATTCGCCAATAAAAAACGGCAGACCGGCATGGTTCAGATTTTTTAACAGGCGGCTCTCGTTTGAATTCGACAGCAGCGCCTGTTTGGCGTAACATTTGCAGATATATGTTTCCCCCGTGCGGCGTTCTTTAACCAACAGGGTCTCCCCCATTTCATTATGCGCCAGGCACTCCAAAACCTCGTAATCGTTTAAAAAATCGAGCGGGTAATAGGTGTCGTCAAACGCGGCCAGAAATTGTTTAATAAAAGCATCATCCACCGTTTACCTCCCCCCCAACAGGGTCAGACCCAGGGAATGCAGGACGCTCTGGGTCTCATCCACATTTTTATGATTCACCAGGCAAAAAATAATGGCCGCATCGCGTTTAATTTTGGGATAAAGCGCACTTTTTCCGGCAATTAACAACAATTTCTGGGTGCCGTCCACATCCAGTTCCAGGCCGAAGGCCAGTTGAATCACCTTATCGCGCGAGGGTTTGCGCGTGCCGTTAAACAACTGGTGGCCGTAGGTGCGTTCGATGGAAGCCTGTAAAATGACCTGTTCGGGCACCTTGCCGCTGGTTTTACAAAAATCGGTGATGTAAACGTGGAACTCCGGCAGTTCCATTTGAAAGGCGTTATTTTCAATAAATCGGGAAATATCTTCGGTTCTGAACAGTCTGCTTAAAAAATCGCCGGTCGGGTCATGCTTATTTTTTATTTCAGTCATGTTGCCAATCCGCCTGTGATTAATGGTTTTATCGATTTAACAGCGACCCCTTGAGTCAACAAATACCAATAATTCGGCTGGTTAAACGCAGGACTATTATACCGTCAGTTGGGGTTTTTATGGCTTTTTCGGCATTCCGCTGTGTTTAACCTCCCCCTGTTTTTGGCACAAATTCGGGGAGATTGAGGCGGGCGCCCCTCACCCGGCCAGTTCGTGCGCCAGCTCGCCCAGGCGTTTAATCACCCAGGCGTTTTCATTGTTGAGGGTGGCCGCGCTGAGGCGGATGTAACTGGCAAACTGGCGGTGTGAGGCAAACAGGTAACCGGGCGCAAGGGTCACACCCAAAGCTAATGCGCGCCGGTACAGTTCCAGCGAGTCGATGCCGGCCGGCATCTGCACCCACAGCACAAAACCGCCTTCGGGCGTGGTAATCCGCGTGCCCGTCGGGAAAAAACGCAAAACGGCCGCGGCCATTTTATCGATGTTAAGCGCATAACGCCGGCGCATGCGCCGCAGCACGTGATCATAACCGCCGCTTTCCAGAAAACGGGCAATCGCCTGCTGCGGCAAAATCGGACAAAACAGGTTGGTGGCCGCTTTAAGTTTTTCCACCTCGTTTTGCCATCTGCCGGCTGCGATCCAACCCACGCGGAAGCCGGGTGAAAGAGTTTTGGAATAAGACGAACACAACATCACCCAACCCTGCTGGTCAAAAGAACGGATCGAGAGCGGCCGCCGGTCTGAGAAGGATAAATCGCCGTAAATATCGTCTTCGATCAGCGCGATCTGCTGGCGGGCGGCCAGCTCTGCCAGCGCCCGTTTATTTTCATCCGGCATGCAGCAGCCCAATGGATTGTTAAAATTGGGTACCACCATCACAGCCCGAATGGGAAAACGTTTCAGCGACGATTGTAAAACATCCAGGCTGATGCCTTCTCGTGGGTGACTGGGAATTTCAACGATTTTCAGACCGAGCGAATCAATCACCTGTAAAATGCCGTAATAAGCCGGTGATTCCACCGCCACCAGGTCGCCGGGGCGGCAAACCGCGCGCAGCGCAAGGTGTACGGCCTCGGTGCAGCCATTGGTAATAAGCAGTTCGTCCGGGTTCAGGTTACAGCCGGCCAGAAAGGCGCGCCGCGAAATCTGGGCGCGCAGACCGGCATCGCCGCGCGCGCTGCCCAGCAGATGCAAAGGCACCTTGCCCGATCGCGCCAGACGGGCGAGGATGTTGTTAATCCGCGCGCCGGGCAGCAGGTCGGGCGCAGGCAGGGCCGCGCCAAACTGCACCAGATCCGCACGGGTGGCATCTTCGCGAATCTGTGAAAAGAGGTCCTTAAGCTGCACATTACGCGGTTCCATCGGCGCCAGCGGGTTTTTATCTTCAAAAGCCACCGGCTCGTTTGAGGTTTGCAGGCGCACATAATGCCCCGACTGCGGGCGCACCTCGATCAGTCCTTTATCCTCCAGCGACTGATACGCCATATGCACGGTGGCCGGGCTGACTTTTTTCTGGCAGCTGATAAACCGCACCGAAAGCAGCCGGTCGCCGGGGCGCAGCGCCCCGCTTTTGATCTGGTCATAGATATCCAGCGCCAGGCGCTCGTAAGCATAAACCCTGGGTTTGTCGGGTCCTTTGACCGGGTCGCTAAAGGGAGAAGGTGAGCTGATTGTCATGGTTTTTATATAATATTTTAACTGATACGGTATCAAACACGAGTAATTGCAACTGTTATTCTATCACGATTCCGGTATAATCTTAATATCAATCCAATATAAGGAAAACCGTATGAACGTTCCCGCACCCGTAACCGCATATTCCGGCTCGCTTTATCGCCTGGCCGCTTTTACCGACGAAAACTCCGACCCTTCAGGGGCCGACCCCCATACTGGGGGCAACCCCCCATCAGGGGGTAACCCCGCGGGGGTGTGGATCGGGGCCGCCTTGCCCGAGGTTAACGTCATGCAGCAAATCGCCGCCGAGGTGGGATATTCCGAGACCGCTTTTTTGTGCCCGTCGGGCGAAAGGGCTTATACCATCCGTTATTACAGCCCCGAAATTGAGGTGCCCTTTTGCGGACACGCCACCATCGCCACGGGTATTTTACTCGGTCAGCTTAACGGCCCCGCCGATTACAGCCTGCACAGCTCCGTTGGCCTGATATCGCTGAATGTGAGCGTGCCCGACGGGCGGGTTAAAGCCGCCCTGACCTCGGTCGAACCGGCTTTTGAACCGGCTTCCGCCGGGCTGGTGCAGGCCGCGTTGGCCTGCCTGCGTTGGCCGGCAGCCGATCTGGATCGCTCCATTGCTCCGGCGCGCGCCTTTGCCGGGGCATGGCACCTGGTGCTGGCAGTGAGTTCCTTCGAGCGCCTGGCTGCGCTTGATTATGATTTTGAGGCATTAAAAGAGTTGATGTTTAAAAACAACCTGACGACCCTGCAGCTCATCTGGCGCGAAAGCGAAACCCTCTTCCACGCGCGCAACCCCTTCCCGGTGGGCGGTGTGGTCGAAGATCCCGCCACCGGCGCAGCGGCGGCCGCTTTGGGCGGATATTTACGCCTGGCCGGGCTGGTGCAAACTCCCTTCGCTTTTACCATTTTGCAGGGTGAAAGTATGGGGCGACCCAGCCGGTTGTCGGTTAACGTGCCGGTTTCGGGCGGCATTGTGGTGGCAGGCGGCGGCCGGTTTTTGGCCTGATTTTTCGCGAATTATAAAACAGCAAACGACAGAGGGAAAAAATCCCCCTTTTTGATTAAATTTAAGCATTGGAGAGATAAATGACTGAAAAAACTTTGCAAGAAAAAATGTTTTTGGCCGCCGGCGATGAAAAATTATTCGAACAGGCTAAAACTTACGCCCTGCAATATATGCACGGCATCTATGAGCGCCGTGTTTTCCCCGAAGCGCAGGCCCTGGCCGGTTTAAGTCAATTTGACGAAGACCTGCCCCAAAATGCGCAGGACGGCGCCGAGGTGCTGCGCCAGCTGCACCAATACGGTTCACCGGCCACGGTGGCTACCACCGCAGGGCGGTATTTCGGCATGGTAACCGGCAGCGCCTACCCGCCCGTGCTGGCGGTCAAATGGCTGGCCGACGTGTGGGACCAGCTTGCCGCCCTCACGGTCACTTCGCCGGTCACTTCCAAACTGGAGGCGGTTTGTGAAAAATGGCTGCTCGAACTGTTCGGCCTGCCCTCAACCTGCCGGGCCGGGTTTGTCAGCGGCACCTCCATGGCCACTTTTTGCGGGCTGGCTGCCGCAAGATATCACCTGCTCACGCGGGCCGGTTGGGATGTGAACGCACAGGGTCTGTTTGGTGCGCCGCCCTTCCGCGTGGTGGTGGGCGCCGAGGCACACAGCACCGTGTTTAAGGCGCTCACGCTGTTGGGCCTGGGTAAAGACCGCGTGGAACTGGTGCCGGTGGACGAGCAGGGCCGCATGGACGCGACCCGCCTGCCCGAACTGGACGCCAATACCCTGCTCATTTTGCAGGCCGGCAACGTTAACTCCGGTTCGTTTGACCCGCTGCGAGAAATCATCAGCCGCGCCCGCGCCGCCGGCGCCTGGGTGCATGTGGACGGCGCTTTTGGCCTGTGGGCGGCCGTCTCGCCCCAATATCAACACCTCACCGACGGCTTTCAGGACGCCGATTCGTGGTCGGTGGATGGGCATAAAACCTTAAACACACCCTACGACAGCGGCATCGTCATCTGCAAACATCCCGAAGACCTGGTAGCCGCCCTGCAAATCAGCGGTTCCTACATTTTATATGGTGAACAGCGCGATGGCATGTTGTACACCCCCGAAATGTCGCGCCGCAACCGGGCCGTTGAACTGTGGGCCACCCTTAAGGTCTTGGGGCGGGAAGGCATTGTAAACCTGGTGGAGGGGCTTTGCGCCCATACGCAGGATTTTGCCGCCCAGATGCGCGCCCGGGGGTTTAACATCAAAAACGAGGTGGTTTTTAACCAGGCCCTGGTGGCCTGCGATTCACCCGAACAGTGCAGCGCCATGCAGCAGTTTTTACAGCAGTCCGGCGAATGCTGGTGCGGCACCGCCCGCTGGCGCGACACGCCCGTCATCCGTTTCAGCGTTTGCTCCTGGGCCACCACCGCCGCGGATATCGAACGCGCCGTACAGGCCTTCGTTCAGGCACGTGAAGCCTGTCGATAAGAGATAATAACACCGGCCATTCCGCTGAAAAATCGGAATGGCCGGTGTAATAAAAATGAAGGCCGATTATTTTAATAAAGAAGATTAATG
>JAJTBH010000223.1 GCA_021287005.1 Anaerolineae bacterium | reverse complement strand
ACCAATGAAAAACCGCATTCATGTTTTGCGCGCCGAATGGAATTGGTCGCAGGCAGAATTAGCTGAAAAAGCCGGTGTGTCGCGGCAAACCATCAATGCCGTTGAAACCGGAAAATATGAACCAAGTTTATCTCTGGCTTTTAAAATCGCCCAAATTTTTGAGAAAAAGATCGAAGAAATCTTTTCTCCCGAAGAATACATAAATAAACAGTGATATTGTGTTTATAAACACAATATCACTGTTATAAAACCGATTTACTTTTTCTCTGTAACGGCGCAAGACCTCTCGCCGGGCGAAAAATTAACTCACCAGAGAAAAAAATTAAAACAAACCGATCACGCGTCCGGTTTCCAGGTCAATATCCACATCATAAAAAGCAGGTCGGGTCGGCAAACCGGGCATGGTGCTCATCGTGCCCAACAGGGGGTAAATAAAACCCGCTCCCACCGAAGCGCGTATATCGCGGATCGGGATACGAAAACCTTTGGGTTCACCTTTTAAAGCCGGGTCATGACTCAGGCTCAAATGCGTTTTAGCCATACAAATGGGCAGTTTATCAAAGCCCAGGCGCGTATATTCTTCAATTTGCGCTTCAGCTTCTTCCGAATAATCGACACCGTCTGCACCGTAAATCTCTTTGCTTATACTCTCAATTTTTTCTTTAATAGACCCTTCCAACGGATAAAGGAATTGGAATTGAGATGGTTTTTCAGCAGCTTTAACCACGGCCTGCGCCAGATCAATGGCGCCTTCACCACCCAGCATCCAGTGCCGGCTGACGACTGCGTCTTCAGCGCCGCCTTCAATGGATGCCTTTTTAATTAATTGCAGTTCTGCTTCGGTATCGGTAGCAAAACTGTTAACCGCCACCACCACCGGAATGCCGAATTTTCGAGCCGAGCGGATGTGATGCAGCAGGTTTGGCAGGCCGTTTTGCAGCAGTTCCAGGTTTTCATCCGTATAAGCCGCATCCAGCGGTTTACCGGCCACCACCGTCGGTCCGCCGCCATGCATTTTCAGGGCGCGTACTGTCGCAACCAGAACCACAACACTGGGGATTAACCCTGAGTAACGGCATTTAATGTTGAAAAACTTTTCCATGCCCATATCCGCGCCAAAGCCCGATTCGGTCACGACATAATCGGCCAGTTTCAGCCCGATTTTATCTGCCAGAATGGAACTGTTGCCGTGGGCGATATTGGCAAAAGGCCCGGCGTGCACAAAAACCGGCGTGCCTTCCAGCGTTTGCATCAAATTGGGTTTAATCGCGTCGCGCATTAAAACCGTTAATGCACCGGCCGCGCCCAAATCTTCTGCTGTAATGGCTTCGCCGCTGCGGCTGACTCCGATAACAATTTCACCAAAACGTTTGCGCATATCGGCCAGGCTGGTGGTTAAAGCCAGAATAGCCATAATTTCGCTGGCTACGGAAATGTCAAAACCGGTTTCTCTTTCATGGCCCGTTTCCTGTGCCCCCTGCCCAATGGTAATTCCGCGCAGGAATCGGTCGCTGGTATCCACAACGCGCCGCCAGGTGATGGAATCAGGGTTTATATCCAGGCGACATAACCGTCGTTTTTCTTCGGTTGTCAGACTGTCGGGGTCCGTTTTATCGATGCCCAGTTTTTTCAGACGAGCCAACAAACCACGGCCAAAATGTCGTTTACCCTGTTTGTCTTTGGGGCACAATCGAATAAACATCTGCTCGTCGCTGGCTTCCGACTCGTGCAGCATACGCACATCAATGGCAGCCGCCAGTAAATTATTGGCCGCCGTAATGGCATGGATATCTCCGGTGAGATGCAGATTAAAATCTTCCATCGGAATCACCTGGCTATAACCACCGCCGGCCGCCCCACCTTTAATTCCAAAAGTCGGGCCCTGGCTGGGCTGTCGAATGGCCGTCATCACCTTATACCCCAGATGCGCGCCGAGTGCCTGGCTTAATCCTACGGTTGTCGTCGTTTTGCCCTCTCCCAAAGGCGTCGGCGTTATAGCCGTCACATCGATATATTTGCCATCCGGCACGTTTTTTAAACGGTCTAAAACTTCCAGTTTGACTTTGGCTTTATAAGGGCCATAAAATTCTATTTCTTCGGGCAATAAACCCAGTTCTTCTGCCACCTGATTAATCGGTTTAAGTTCTGAAGCCTGTGCAATTTCAATATCTGAAGGTACCGGTGAAACTCGTTTTAAGGTGATGGGTGTAAACGGCCGCGCCCCACCTTTTTTCTCAACAGTCATGACAACTCTCCTTTCCAAGATGACATCTTGTCCATATTATCAGACATCTTGCAATCATTTGCAAGGTGATCTTCACACCGGGCCTGTCTCATTATCCCTGGGTTTTCAAATTTTTGACATTTATTATCTACATGCTACAATTAGCGCGTTATATCACATCTCAGATCAACAGGAGGTTTCCGATGCGAAAAATTATTCTTTATATTGCCGCCAGCCTGGATGGGTATATCGCCCGACAGGATGGTTCCATCGACTGGCTTCCAATGGACCAGGATTACGGATATGCTCAACGAACAAGCCCTGGGCTTTGAAGATAATCCTTATCCCAACCAGGAGATTATCGTCATCAGCCGCCGTAAGGAACTTAAGCTGCTGCCCAATGCCAGATTGTGGCCTGAAATCACCATTGAAAAGATCAATCAACTTCGCGAAGGCGAGGGCAAGGATATCTGGCTGGTTGGCGGTGGAGAAATTATCCAACCGTTTATTGAATTAAATGTGATTGATCGACTGGTCGTTTCCATTTGCCCAACCTTGTTAGGCCGGGGACTCCCACTCTTTTTACCCAACACGGTGGAAAGTCGCCTGAAGTTTCTCAGTTCGCAGACCTTTGACAGTGGTCTGGTCATGTTAACTTACGACTATTTACGATAATCAAATTTAATTCATAAAAAGAGGAGATTCTCAAAAGAGAATTTTCTCTTTTTTTATCAGGCATCTTTATCAAAGCCCTTTAGCTTAAACTTTTCGAACATGGCTTCAATGGGATCAGCATCCAGATTATTCATGGCCCGCACCAACATCATCAATATATCACCACCCTCCGGCGCAACCCCTTTTCCTTTATTTTCCGGATTATTTCTTATCCATCCGCCGGCCATTTGTACAACTTCATCACTAAACTCCCCTAATTCGGAGGTTAGAAACAGGGTGGCATCTGTTAAATTGGTTTTTTTATAGTGACGAAATTCGGCATAAGGTTCTACCAGTTCGCGTAAAGGTTCCAGATCAATTTCATACGGCTCTCGAATGGAAAGCGCTTCGGCGTTTTTTTTAATCCAATGCGCCGTCTTTTTGCCATCTTCATGTTCAGCTACCCATATTTTCATTGTGTACCCTTTGATCGTCTATTTTTGATGGATTTGTTTGTCGCTATCTAGCGTTCAAAATTATAAACGAAACAAATTTCTTTTAGTGGATTTTTTATTGAAAATTGATAGATTACGGCTAGGCGGTGGATAGGTTGGTTTTTCCTTACAAGGGTATGATCCTTGTCGAAAGGAAAGTTATCCATGAACAGCTCTATTGAGAAAAATTCATTATCCAATGTTTTTAACATTCGCGATTTTCGCCTTTTATGGCTTGGTTCGGCTACTTCAAATCTCGGAGATCAATTTTCATTAATCGCCATGCCCTGGCTGGTCTTACAACTCACCGGCGACCCCCTGGCTCTGGGCATCGTCCTGGCCCTTGAAGGCATTCCCCGGGCAGTTTTCATGCTTGTAGGCGGCGCCATTACCGATCGTTTATCTCCGCGTTTGATCATGATCATATCCGATTTGATTCGTTTTGGTTTGACTGCATTAATGGCTTTATTGGTTCTGAGTGGTTATATCCAATTATGGATGGTGTATGGCATCGCCCTGGCGTTTGGCCTGGTTGCCGGTTTTGCCGTTCCGGCCGCCAACAGCATCGTACCCACCTTAATCCCTGAAAAAGATTTACAGGCAGGCAATTCGATATCGATGGGCACTACTCAGTTAATTTCATTTTTAGGCCCCACTCTGGCTGGGTTGGTCATTGCCGCATTTACTCAATCCAATACCGGCATTACCCTGGCTTTTGCCATCGATGCATTCAGTTTTGTGGTCTCCGCTGTTACCATGTTAGCCATGCAAAACCGGGGGGCGCAGACGCAAGCGGATGAAACCGGTTTACTTGAATCGATCCGCGACAGTCTGGTTTATCTTTGGAACAATCATGACCTCCGATTTATGTTTACCATCATCCTGCTGACCAATTTTATCTTCACCGGTCCGCTGTTGGTTGGCATCCCGGTTCTGGCCAGCGAAAAATTGATTGAAGGTTCGGTGGCTTATGGGCTGCTCATGTCGGCATATGCCGGCGGCACACTGGCCGGGTTTTTACTGGCAGGTGTATTACCGCGCCCCACCGGCAAGATTTTAAGTGTCATCATGTTGTTGCTGCTGCTATCATTTGGGGTTGGAATGAGCCTTTTCAGCATCGTTACCACCACCTGGATCGATTTTGTCCTGATGATGTTAATGGGAATCGGCAATGGTTATATAGCCATTCTGGTTATTACCTGGTTCCAGAACAGTACACCAAAAGCTATGTTGGGTAGAATGATGAGCCTGGTAATGCTTTCCAGCACCGGTCTGCTGCCCGTTTCACAGGCTTTATCGGGCCTGATTGGCAAATGGAGTATTTCCGGGTTATTCGTGGTCGCCGGCCTGGCCGGAATCGCTTTGACGTTATGGGTCTCCACCCAACCCGCCTTACGCAATTTGAGCCGCGTGGTCGCGAAAGATTTAAACCAGGTGGCATAGTTAATCCCCGGGTCGGAACATTCGGATAACTTCGCCAGTTTAATTGATTGAAAAATTATCCGAATGTTTCCAGTAAAAAAAAATTATTTACGGGGTAATAAAAACGAAAACACTTCCAATTTCTGGAAGTGTTTTTCTTGTGGGACGAGAGGGGGTCGAACCCTCACGATATCTCTATCGACGGATTTTAAGTCCGTTGCGTCTGCCTATTCCGCCATCGTCCCGACTGCTTGATACCCTAATTGTATGCAATACACGCAAACCGTCAAGGGCATTCGTTAATTTTAAATACGGCGCCAGGGGAACAGTCGTTTGCGCACCTGATAGGTAGTGCCTGAGATCAGGTGTACCCAGGCAGGCGCCAGGCTGGCTGCAACCCGTCCCTGGTGAATGACATTTTTTAAACCGTCGGCGTCTTCAAACCACGGCAAAATGATTCCGGCCCGGCCAACTTCAAAAGGAATATGTGAGTCGGAGCCAACCGTACCGCCCTTGCCGTGCTGTTTGGCATAATATTCAGCGCGTTCATTAAACTCGGAGCGATCGCAGCGGGCATTAAAAATTTCCAACGCGTCCACCAGGTCAATGATCTCCGCCAGGTCCTTTTCTTTCCATCCGCGTTTGGGGTCAAACGGATGCGACACGCTGATAAAAGCGCCTTGAGCACGCAGCAACTCGATCACTTTTAAAGGAGATAATCCACGTGGGATTTCTTCTTTAACATACGCAGCCAGAATTTCGCCCCGGTCGGTTAATATCTCCTCACCCATAATAACCAGTTCCGGATCCAGCTCTTTAGCCGCCAGCGCGCCATCCAGGCGGTTGTGGTCTGTCACAACCAACCGGTCCAATCCGCGTTTGCGGGCGCGTGCCAGCAGATCGGGCAGATTATTTAAGCTGTCCGGTGAATAAGAGGTATGACAATGAAAGTCAACTTTCAGAAATGGTGCCATTATTTTGTTTCCTTAAACCCAATAATTCCAATGAAAAAGCCCAGACGATCAATCCCAATAAAACGCCAAACCAGAGCGTCGCCAGGCGGATTAATAAAGTTGCCGATGTTGCCACCGCCGGGTTAATCCCACCCAGGAGCGATAACATGCCCGCAATCGAAGCCTCGGCCGCACCCAAACGGCTCCGACCACGGTCGAAAAAGATAAAGTAAAAATAGCCAATCCCAACAAATGGGCTCCGGGATTTAACCCCAGGCCGGTGAGGATGAAATAAAAGCCAATTCCTTCACCCAGCCATGATACCAGTCCCAGTCCCACCCCAATTAAGGTAGGCAGCGGTTTAAACAGCGTATAACTGCCTTCATAAAGGTCACGTAAGCCCCCGATAAAACGGTTTACCAGCGGAATTTTTGCACCCAGATCGAGAAACCAATAAGCCGCCGGGCGAATTTGTGAGATAATGATTAAGCCAGACAGCATCACCAATATAATCACAAAAGCCGGCCAATACTGCGGATAAGCCATAACGCCCAACGTGGACAACAGCAGTACGGCCAGACCATCGCTGATGCGCTCGGCCAACACTGCCGAAATTCCTTTGCCCACAGCAACACCGCACGCCTGTTTAATCCAGACGCCTTTAAGCGCCTCACCGGCTTTTCCAGGTGTTACTGCCAAAGGAAACCCGGCC
>JAJTBH010000222.1 GCA_021287005.1 Anaerolineae bacterium | reverse complement strand
AAACACAAGAATAAAGGTTTAATAACTTAAAGGATCTTTTATGGATAAAGGAAATAACCCTCTTGGCAATATTTATATCTCTCACCGGGCCATTGACACAAGTGCCTATCAGTCTGCGCTCGAATATTATGGTGTCGTGGGCCTTGCTGCAAAAAACATCGCTGAAGGATTGGTACAGGCCATCGTTAAGGACCCCACTCTGGGTGTTGAAGTGCAATTTTCTGGAAATAAACTCCTGATAAATCTGTATATTATAGTAGAATATGGAACTCGGATTGCTTCAGTTGCCACCAGTGTATCGGAGAATGTAAAGTTCCGTGTTGAAAATGTTACCGGTCTGGATGTTGATCGGGTTAATGTAAACGTGCGTGGTTTAAGAATTAGCAATCCAGATTAAAACTGGAAGAGATTTTTAGGAGTAGTATGGGCGAGTATCAGACTAAAACGGGTGTTAAAATAGCCCCAATCTCTAATCGGCTTGAGTTTAATGGCGAAGATTTACAAAAGGCGTTTTTTGCCGCGCTGGCCTGGTTAAAAACCAACCAGCAAACCGTTAATGCATTAAATGTATTTCCCGTTCCGGATGGCGATACGGGCACAAACATGGTATTAACCATGCAGGCAGCTCAGAATGAAATATCCCACCTGGAAGAAAAAAATATTGGAAAAATGGCTCATATGATCGCCCAGGGCGCTCTGATGGGCGCGCGTGGTAATTCCGGCGTGATTTTATCCCAAATTTGGCGTGGGTTTGCCCGCGGCCTGGATAATTACGATACGATGGATACGCGGAAACTGGCCCTGGCCCTGGTTGAAGCCAAAAACACAGCCTACAAAGGTGTTGTTCGACCGGTGGAAGGCACAATTTTAACCGTCATCAAAGATGTGGCAACCGAAGCCGAAGCTATCTATCCAAATTGTACGGACTTATTTGAGTTTTTTGAAAAAATAGTAAAAGCAGCCGATGAATCGGTTAAACGGACTCCGGAACTGCTTCCCATCTTAAAACAGGCCAAAGTCGTTGACTCGGGGGGTAAAGGTTTATTTTATATTTTTGAAGGCATTTATCGATTTTTATCCGGCGAGTCACTGGAAAGCGCAATTGAAATTCAGCCCCTGTCTGAAGTGCAAAAAGGTGAAATGATGGAAGCAGTTGAACCCGGTCAGGATTTTGAGGTCGTTATCGATTTTATTCCCAATCCATCTTTTGATCTGCAATCATTCTACAACGAACTCGAAAAGATCGGAACTTCCATCCAGGTTGGTGAAGGCGACGGTATGTACCGGATGCACATTCATGTGCCTACCGATAATCGTTACACCCCCATCGATTACACTATGACGCTTGGAACGGTAACCAAAGTAGCCATCGAAAATTTACTGGCGCAAATGGAAGGCCAAAATAACGCCGAAGCCCCGGTTGAAATTCCTGCCATTCAACCCGGTCAAATTGCGGCCGTAACGGTTTCACCGGGCCGCGGCATTTCACGCATTTTTGCCAGCCTGGGGATTGCCGCTATTGTTGAAGGCGGCCAGACCATGAATCCCAGCACAGAAGAAATTATCAGTGCATTTGCCGAATTGCCGACTGATAAAATCATCATCCTGCCCAACAATAAAAATATTGTTATGGCCGCTCAAACCGCCGCGTCTGCCACCACGGATAAAAAAGTAATCGTTGTTCCCAGCCGCAGTATTCCCCAGGGGTTAAGTGCCATGTTACAACTGCTGCCGGAAGGTGACCTTGAAAAAGTAGCGGCGTCCATGAAAAGTGCCCTGGATGATGTGATCACCGGTGAGATTACGGTTGCCACCCGCACGGTTAACCTGAACGGTGTGGATGTTCAGGAAGGTTCCGCGATCGCTTTAATCGACGGGAAGCTGGTGCAATCGGCAGATACCGTTGAAGAAGCCTGTATGGGGCTACTTGAAAAAGCCGAAGCGGTAAACTATGAACGTTTAACATTCTTTTCCGGAAACAATATTACTCCCGACGAGATCACTCGCATTATCAATCAAGTGAAAAAAGCCTATCCGGATCATGAAATTGAAGTTCACGAAGGCGGCCAACCGCATTATCAATTTATTATCGCCATCGAATAAGAAAACATGAAACCGACCTGCATTGTCACGGATAGTGCCGTTCAATTTAATAAAAATACGTTTCCCGGTCAATCACTCGTTTTCACAATTCCCCTTGAAGTTTACTTCGAGGGGAAAAATGAGTCTGGGAAAGAAAATCTGGCTGTTTTACCTCAATTTGCCGATGATACACTGGCTCCTATCGTTAAGGCGCCTTCCACAGATAAGTTTTATGATCTGTTTGTCTCATTAGGTCAAAACTTCGAGAGTATCATCTGTATTTTTACTTCAAACCAGTTAATTCCCTGTTACGACAATGCGCAACAGGCCGCTCGCAGCCTGCAAGGACGTACCAAAATTGTATTAATCGATTCATTAACACTTTCGGCTGGATTGGGTTATCTGGTTCAGCAGGCAGCGGAATCGGCCCATAAAGGCATCAGCGCTTTTGAGATAGAAAGATTTATTCGCAGCATTCTGCCCTCCATTTATACCATTATCTGTCCTGTGGGTCTTTCATATCTTCACTATAATGGTTTTGTTGACAAGGCCCAGGCCTTGGTTAATGAAATGTTGGGGCTTCTCCCCATTTTTTCGATCGAAAATGGAAAACTGATTCCATTGGAAAAGGTTAAAAATTCACGAAACGTCATCGGATTTTTGCAGGAATTTTTGGATGAGTTCGACCAGCTAAACATGATTGCCATCATTCAAAGTTCTTTACCCGAATTTCAGGAAAGTCGAATTTTGAGGGATAATTATCAACGTGAATTTCCAACGCCATATTTTGAACATGTGATTAACCAGCCTTTAAGTATTTTATTCGGTCCTCGCACAATCGGAATGATTCTTATTGAAAATCAGACATTCAAAAAAAATAATGTCTGAGAAAGACTGCGGTAAAATTAATATATGTTGTCATCAATTGAAAAAATTCGAAAATTCTTAAAACTTGAAGCCGATCGTGGTTTTGATAACAAAGCCGTTCTGGGTGGGTTAAACAAAGTTGTCCCTGCCTGGCAAACTGAAGCCAATATTCAGAAGGTCGAAACCAACCTGGTTCAAGAGGTTGTTTCGCGCCTGGGTAGTTACAACATTTTGGATGTTCCCGCCCGCCAGGAAACCATCAACTATCTGTTGGAAGTATTACAGGATTACCAACCTGAAAATCACGAAGCAAATTTGGACGAAGCCCCGGAATCAAGCCGCGAAAAAACCAATTCACAACCCATTGATCGCCAGTCACAAAAACCGCGCCAGAATTTCCAGGATCGTAATAACCAGCGCACCGGAAATTACCGCCGCGAAAATAACGCCCCTTCCCTGGGCCTGGACGCCCCGTTAACCGTTGTTTCCGGCATCGGGCATAGTTTTGCTCAAAAACTTTCCACATTGGGTTTACAGACGTTAAACGACCTTTTGTTTTATTTTCCCCGGCGTTATGACGATTATACCCAGCTTAAACCGATTAACCGCCTGCAATACGCCGAAGAAGTGACCGTGATCGGCACGGTTCAAAGCGTGCAAAAACGCAACGTTCGCGGCGGATCATTACAGGTGGTTGAGGCAGTCATTACGGACGGAACAGGATTTTTGCGCCTCTCCTGGTTTAATCAACCCTGGGTTGCCGATCAATTAAAGGAAAATTCACAGGTTGTCATTTCAGGCAAAATCGATCTTTACCTCGGGCGAATGGTTATCAACAGTCCTGAATGGGAATATCTTGAGAAAGAGCATTTACACACCCATCGTATCGTCCCTGTTTACCCGTTAACCGCTCATTTGACCCAGCGCTGGCTTCGCCGCATTTTATACCAGGCCGTTCATTTTTGGGCTCCCCGTTTGACGGACCATCTCACCCCCGAAATCAGAAATTCGGCGCAAGTGATTGACCTGGCATCAGCTGTTTTACAGGTTCATTTTCCGGATAATACTAAAAAATTAAAAGACGCTCAAGAACGCCTCGCTTTTGATGAGATTTTTTTGCTGCAATTGGGTGTCTTAAATCAAAAACGCAACTGGGATTCGGCCAGCGCCCAGGTATTTAACATTGGTGACGATTGGTTTGAAACTTTTTACAGTCGTTTACCATTTGAACTGACTCATGCCCAGAAAAAAGCCATTCAGGAAATCCGCGAAGACTTAAAAACGGGTCATCCCATGAATCGACTCTTGCAAGGGGACGTTGGTTCGGGTAAAACCATGGTGGCGGCTGCCGCAATCGCCATGATCACCGGTCAGGGCGCTCAGGCTGCCTTTATGGCCCCTACCAGCATTCTGGCCGAACAGCATTATCGCAGTCTGCTTAAGCTCTTTTGTGAGGGCGAGAATCCGATTTTACCCGCTTCAGGCGTACGTTTACTGGTCGGTTACACGCCCGAAAGTGAACGCCGCGATATTCTGGAAGGTCTACAAAACGGCAGCGTCAGCCTGCTCATTGGAACGCATGCACTGATTGAAGATCCGGTGTCTTTTAATAATCTCAAACTGGTCGTCGTGGATGAACAACACCGCTTTGGGGTTTCCCAACGCTCGGCTTTACGCAATAAAGGTGTTAACCCGCATTTATTGGTGATGACCGCCACCCCCATTCCACGCTCCCTGGCATTAACCGTCTATGGCGATCTTGAACTGTCAGTAATGGATGAAATGCCGGCCGGACGGCAGCCGATTGAAACTTTTGTTTTGTCGCCCTCTGAACGGGAACGAGCCTACAACCTCATTCGCAACCAGGTTCAAAATGGGCGTCAGGCATTCATCATTTTCCCGCTGATTGAAAAAGGTGAACGTGAAGAAATTAAAGCAGCCGTCGACGAACACGAAAAACTGCAAAAAGAAATATTCCCCAATCTCAGCATTGGTTTATTACATGGTCGTTTAAGAGCGGATGAAAAAGATGCCGTTATGGCTCGTTTTAAGAGCGGTGAACATCAAATTTTGGTCTCCACCTCGGTCGTCGAAGTCGGCGTGGATGTGCCTAACGCAACCGTCATGATGATTGAAGGCGCCAACCGCTTGGGCCTGGCACAGTTACACCAGTTTAGAGGCCGAGTCGGGCGTGGCTCAGAAAAATCATTCTGTTTGTTGGTTCCGGAGACCAGCGATGCCATTGAAAACGAACGCCTGACAGCCATGTCTGAAACAAATGACGGTTTTATCCTGGCCGAACGTGATTTACAACAACGCGGTCCCGGTGATTTTTTGGGAACCCGTCAATCCGGTTATGTCGATTTAAAAATGGCAAATATGAGCGATGTGCGTTTGATTGAAAAAGCCAGAAACGAAGCCAAAAAATTATTTGGGCTTGATCCCGAATTATCGTTGCCGCAACACGAGAACCTGCGAAATATGTTTAATCGTTTCTGGACAAGCGGTAGAGGAGATATCAGTTAATGGTTAGAGCTGTTTTTCCGGGAACTTTTGATCCCATACACTATGGGCATATTGATATTGCCAGAAGGGCCGCCAAACTTTTTGACGAGTTAATCGTGGCCGTTTATGACCGCCCTTTAAAAAACTTGCTTTTTTCACCGCAGGAACGACTGCAACAGGTAACCGAAGCATTCAGCACGGACAACAACATTAAAGTGGTTTCCTATCAGGGCCTTACCGTGGAATTCTGCCGAAAAATTGACGCGCAAGTTATGGTACGCGGGCTGCGCGTTTTTTCCGATTTTGAACTGGAATTCAGAATGGCATTAACCAATAATCATCTGGATCCCGGCATTGAGGTGGTGGCATTAATCACCAGTGAAAAATACACCTTTTTATCCTCCACCACTGTTAAGGAAATCGCCTCTCTGGGGGGAGATATTTCCGGAATGGTACCTCAATCCATTCATTGGGCTGTATCTCGCAAATATTCCGAGATCAATCAATAGAGAATACTTAAATATTGTTAAAACATTAATCGATATAGACTATAATAATATTTAATTAACTGATTAAATCGTTACAGAACCCTGGAGGAGGGTATGGATATATTGCATCTAATCGATCGACTGGAAGAACTCTTTAATGAGAGCCGGTCTTTTCCCTTTACCCATACCGTCATCGTAGATGAAGACCGTATGCTTGACATCATTGACCAGATGCGTATTTCAATTCCGGAAGAGATTAAAAAATCTCAGCAATTAACCACCCAACGTGATCGCATTCTGGCTCAGGCGCAGGAAGAAGCCAACCGGACCCTCGCCCTGGCACGCGAAAAAAGCGAACAACTGGTTGAACGCGACTCGATTGTTCAATCGGCGCAGGTAAGGGCTGAACAAATTATTGAACAGGCCAGACTCGAATGTGAAAAAACCAAACGTGAGGCCGATGAATACGTATTAAGCACTTTACAACAGATGGAAATCGAACTCGAAAGGGCGCTCATTCAAGTGCGT